>JBJTKE010000418.1:0-1727 GCA_046096285.1 Chloroflexota bacterium | reverse complement strand
GCCGGGATGCCCCGGGCCGGTTGGCCCGGGGCGCCGCGCCCATGTTGCCGTTCCGCCGGCTCGCTCCCCCCGCCTGACGCCAGCACGGCCTGACCAGGATGACAGGGCCGCCGGGCCGCCGGGCGCCCAGATGGCCCGGTCCGGGCGCTTCCGGCGGCGCACGTGCGTAGCCAGTCCAGCCCGCACCGCCCCCGCCGCTCAGACGCAGGCCACCTGCGCGATGTATTCCTCGCCCGCCGCTCCGGCATACCCCGCGATCGTGCAGCTCGTCGCCGAATCCAGGTACGCCTTGCTGATCACCGACATCCCTCCCGTCGGCGGCAGCGCATAGTGGCCGCAGGAGACCGCCCGCAGCGTTCCCGGGCAGGTCGCGGTCGCGGTCATGAACTGACCCTGCGCCGCCGCCTTCCCTGTTCCCACGGTCACCAGCGTCACATTGGTGACGATCGCCGCTCCGGCCGGTCCCACCGGCCCGGTCGGCCCGGTCGCCGCGCTACCGGTTGGCCCCGTGGTTCCCGTTAGCCCGGTGGAGCCCGTTGGCCCGGTGAATCCCGTCGGTCCGGTCGGTCCGGTCAGCCCGGTTGAGCCGGTCGGGCCAGTTGGCCCGGTCGAACCGGTCGGCCCCGTCAGCCCAGTCAGCCCCGTCGGCCCGGTCGGACCGGTTGAGCCGGTCGACCCGGTGGGCCCAGTCAGCCCCGTCGGCCCGGTCGGCCCGGATGACCCGGTGGGCCCAGTCAGCCCCGTCGGCCCGGTCGGCCCGGTCGGCCCGGTCGGGCCAGTGTCGCCGGTCAGCCCCGAGCCGCCGCTGCCGCCACCGGCGGCCCCGGTCGGACCCATTGGCCCCACTGGCCCCACTGGCCCGGTCGGCCCGGCCGTGCTGGTCCGGGTGCACACGCCGTTCCGGCAGACGAGCCCGTCCCGGCACTCCTTCGTCGATCCGCAGGACTGCCCCGCGTTCTTCTGCCGGCAGCGGCCCAGCCCGTCCTTGCTCGGAAGATCCCGGTCGCAATACGCCGTGCAGCATTCGCCGTCCGACGTGCAGCGGTTGGCCTCGACCGACCCATCGCCGCAGGGACCAGAGGCGGCCGGCGGCCTGCCCCGCTCGCTGGCGGCACCGGTTCCCTTCTCCCCAGCGTCACCCTTCCCGGCCTCGCCGGCGTCCCTGCCCTCGGACTTGCCGCGTCTCTTCCGGCCCTCCTTCGCCGCCAGCGGCCCAGAGATCAGGGCAGAAAGCCCGGTCAGCCCGGACAACCCCGCCAGCATCGCCCCCACGGTCGTCCGCCGGCTCGAGCCGCCTCCTGCCTCCGTCGCCATCTCATCGAGCTGCCCATCGCCCACCGCTGGTCTCTCCCGGCATCCACGAGCATCCGCACCTGCACCGTGTGGCCTAAGTCCATGTCTACGTCAAGTCTAAATCAGTTTTCTGGCTTGCGATGTGCACAGTGAGCGGGATGACCACGGCGCAAGCGGTGCCGGTCACCCTCTGCCCCGGCGAATGTCCTGTTCCGCCGCTCCGGCGAAGGGGTTTCAACATTCGGGGCCAGAACGAGCGCCGGACGGGCCGGGGAGAGGAAATCCAGGCGCCCGATGCCCAACGCCGCGCCCCCTACGGCAACACCCCCTCGATCCGCGCCACCCCCAGCTCGCTGAACACCCCCAGCCCCGCGTACCACTTGATCCGCGTCCGCGTCGCGTCCTTCGTCTCCAGTTCGCCCACCGGCTCCACC
>JBJTKE010000417.1:0-2802 GCA_046096285.1 Chloroflexota bacterium | reverse complement strand
TGCCGATCGGCGTCGCCACGATGTAGAGCGTGCCCACCGCTCCCCTCCGGTCGTCCCGGCCCGGAGGCGCGGGTATACTCGAATTCAACGGACACTGCCGGCCCCAGCGCGGACGCCCAGGACCCAGCCCTCATGAGCGTGCTCCCCCTTTTCGGGGCCGGCAGTGTCCGTTGAATTCGAGTATACCCGCGCCTCCGGGCCGGGACGACCGGAGGGGAGCGGTGGGCACGCTCTACATCGTGGCGACGCCGATCGGCAACCTGGAGGACATCACGGCGCGGGCGCTGCGGGTGCTCGGGGAGGCGCGGCTGATCGCGGCGGAGGATACGCGGCATACGGCGAGGTTGCTGGGAAGGTACGGGATCACGACGCCGCTGGTGAGCTACCACGCGCACAACGAGCGGGCGCGGGAGGAATTGCTGCTGCGCGAACTGGCGCTCGGGGACGTCGCGCTGGTGTCGGACGCGGGGACGCCGGGCATCTCGGACCCGGGCGCGGCGCTGGCGGTGGCGGCGGCCCGGGCGGGCCACCGGGTAAGCCCGGTGCCGGGGCCGTCGGCGCTGGCGGCAGCGGCGAGCGTGTCGGGGCTGGCGGAGGGGCCGTTGCTGTTCGCCGGGTTCCTGCCGCGGTCCGGGGCGGAACGGCGGGTGGCGATCGGGCGGATCGCGGCGGCGGGGTGCGCGGCCGCGCTGTTCGAGGCGCCGGGGCGGCTGGCGGCGACGCTGCGCGACCTGTCGTCGGCGCTGGGGAACCGCGAGGCGGTGGTGTGCCGGGAGCTGACGAAGGTGCACGAGGAGATCCGGCGGGGCCTGCTCGACGACCTGGCGGCGTGGGCGGAGGGCGGAATCAAGGGGGAGGTGGTGGTGATCGTCGGGGGACCGCAGGGCACGCGGGCCGGTGACGCGAGCGATCTGCCGGCGCTGGTGGCCGCGCTGCGGAGGTCCGGCAGGGGGGCCAGCGAGGCGGCGCGCGAGCCGGCACGGATGACGGGGTTGCCGCGGTCGGAGATCTACCCACTGGCCCGGGAATGGACGCCGCCAGCGGGGTGAGATGGCATCAGTCGGGCTGGAAGCCGAGCTTGCGATGGTGCATGCGGATGCTTTGCAGGATGCCGATGCCGATCAGGAAGGACCAGAGCGAGGAGACGCCGGAGCTGACGAAGGGCAGCGTGATGCCGGTGACCGGCATGAGGCCGAGGTTCATGCCGATGTTGACGAAGGCCTGGAAGCAGATCGCGCTGGTGATGCCGATGGCGAGGCATTGCCCGAGCAGGTCGCGGGAGATCTCGACGACCTGGATGCAGCGCCAGAGGAGGATGACGAAGCAGGCGAGCATGGCGGTCATGCCGATGAAGCCGAACATGCCGCTGGCGTGGGCGAAGACGAAGTCGGACTCGCGCACCGTGAGGAGGCCGAGCTGGCTCTGGGTGCCGCCGAGGATGCCGAAGCCGGTGAGGCCGCCGGAGCCGATGCTGATGCGGGCCTGGATGAGATTGAACGCCTCGCCAAGGCGGTTGGACTCGGGATCGAGGAAGGCGAGCCAGCGGCGGTGCTGGTAGTCGTCGAGGAGGTAGTGCCAGGCGAAGAGGAGGAAAAGCGGGGCGAGCGCGGCGAGGATGCCGAAGTAGACGAGCCGGGCCGGGGAGAGGAGGGCGACCGCAAACCAGATGACGAGGAAGACGAGACTGGTGCCGAGGTCGGGCTGCTCGAAGACGAGGGCGGCCGGCGCCGCCATGATGAGCATCGAGGAGAAGAAGGTGACGGGGTCGCGCATCTCCTCGCGGCGGGAGGCGATGAAGGCGGAGAGGGCGACGAGCGCGGTGAGCTTGGCGAACTCCGACGGCTGCACGGTGAGCACCTGGAGGTCGAACCAGCGGCGGGAGCCGGCGATCTCGGAGCCGATGCCGGGAACGAGGACGAGGGCGAGGGCGAGCAGGCCGAGCCCGTAGAGCGGCCAGGCGAAGGAGGCCAGGACCCGGTAGTCGATGCTGGCCACGACGAACATGAGCAGGAGGCCGACGAGCCCGAAGGCGGCCTGCTTGACGCCAGCGTTGGAGAGCGCGATGGGGCCGCCGCCGGTGGCGCTGTAGACGGTCATCGAGCCGAAGCCCACCAGGGCAACGGTGGTGATCAGGATGACCCAGTCGAACTCGGACCAGTAGCGGCCAAATCTGGACATGGCGGCTCCCCGCGGCTAGAGGACGGACACGCCGTTCATGTCGATGTGGAAGTCGCAGCCGAGCACGGTGGCGGCGTGGCGGCACATCAGCATGCGCGGCAGGAAGATCTCGAAGTACTCGATGACCGGGGCGATGGAGGTATCGATGGTCAGTTCGAGGGTGATGGTCCTGGCGTCGGCGTCGACCCGGAGGAAGGAGGAGGTGGCGGCGTAGTTGACGCGGTCGTGCTGGTCGAAGTTGGCGGGATCTTGGACGCGGACGCGGGTGCGGTGCACGTCGGACTTGTCGGCGAGGATGATGGCGGCGGAGACGGCGTGGACGGGTTCGCCAAGGCGTTGGTTGTCGTCGCCGTGGGAGCCGATTGCGCCCATCACGACGGCGATGTCGTTGGGGTCCATGCCGAGGCGGGCGAGGATGGCGTGGGCGAGGAGCGCGCTGGACTGGGCGTGGGCGTGGCGGCTGATGATGTTGCCGATGTCGTGGAGATAGCCCGAGATTTCGGCGAGTTCCTGGAGGCGCTCGTCGTAGCCGAGGAGGCGCAGGACGTTTCGGGAGATGCTGGCGACCAGCGAGACGTGGCGGAAGCCGTGCTCGGTGAAGCCGAGGACGCCGAGGTTGTTGTT
>JBJTKE010000416.1:0-3087 GCA_046096285.1 Chloroflexota bacterium | reverse complement strand
TGGACGAAGATCATCGCCACCGGCGCGATCAACGCCATCTGCTGGGCGTCGTGCGCGGCCCCGCTCGGGATCGGCATCGCCGGGATGCCCTGCGCCGCCGAGATCATCTCCGGGGCGATCGAAACCGCCCTGCGGATGGGCAGGCCTGCGGTGACGACGGTTGGCCGCATCGCCGCCGAGCCGGGAGCGCCGCCGATCGTGCCGGAGAAGGTCTGCTTCACCATCGACGCGCGCCATCCGGACCCGGCGCAGCGGGCGTTGCTCTACGAGCGGCACGAGGACCTGATGCGCTCCGTGGCGCGCCGGCGGGGGCTCGAGATCGCTTGGACGATCACCGGCGAGCATGAGCCCTGTCCCTGCGATCCGGGCCTGGTTCGGGTGCTGACCGAGGCGGCGGCGGCGCAGGGCATCCCGGCGATGCCGATCCCGAGCGGGGCCGCGCACGACGCCCAGCAGATGGCGTTGATCGCGCCGGTGGCGATGATCTTCGTCCAGAGCCGGGACGGGCGCAGCCACACACCGGCCGAGTTCACCTCCCTCGAGCACGCGGTCGCGGGGATCGAGGTGCTCGCCGAGGGGTTGCGGCGGCTGGCCTGGTAGGTCGGCCCCCGGCCCCCGGACGGCGCCGGAACATCCGGTCAGAGCGGGCGCGGCCCGCAGCCTGCGGTGGCGGGATACAGCGCTGGTCAATGGCCGGGTCAGGAGGTCGACGTCCTTTTCGTCCCGGGTCCCCCGGGAGTGATCGCGGTCCGGGCGCCCGGTGGCTGCCGCTCCAAGCCGGGATCGGCAACTCACCCGTGGGAACGTTCCAGGCTGTCCGGTCAGGTCGAACATGGGGAGGAAGCGAATCGCCCGAACGCCGGCCCGACACAGGGCGCACTCGCGCACTACCCCATCGCTGGCGCCGAGGGTCCCCTAGGACACCTTGAGGAGCGGTCAGATCCCCGGGCTGCTGCCGGAAACACCTGCTGGCCCACCGGAGGCCATGCTTGCCTGTCATGAATTCCCCGCCAGGCCCGACCCGCTTCCCTCGGCCACCGCGTGGTCAGCGCTCGCCCGTGTGGCCCGAACGTTCAGCCCCTGCTCTGGCCCAGCCTTGCGCTGGCACTCGCTCTGCAACATCGGAATCGCCATTGCCGTCGGCGTCGTCTCCTGCGGCGCTGCGATCCAGGTTGTCGGCGACCGTTACGGACCCGCCAACGGAGCCTTGCTCCGTGCCCTGTTCCTGGCCTGAACTGTCTGGTCCGCGGGGCTGGAGTGGGCCGCCCCGCCGGCCGAGAGGAGACCACGGCCATGAAAGGGTCTCTGGAAACACCCGCTTGACGCGCCGCCCGGGACTGCTACCATGCCGGCAAGGAGGCGATCAGTTCGCGCTGGTGCGGCGAGCCAAGGTCTTGCGGCGAGGGCGCCGCGAAGGTGCATCGCCTGCTGAAACTCCACGGAAAGGGGGTGCCGCCCGTCCACGTCCGTTGTGGGTCAATCCTCAGGTCAGCCAGGAAATCGTGTTCCTGATGTGTCCCGCGTCGAGGCGGGGGAGGAGAGAACCGTGAACCGTGGTTCGAGCATCATTACGCGCAGCACCAGCCGCCGCGCTTTCGTCGGACTTGGCGCAGCCGGAGCGGCGGTGGTTGGCGGGATCTGGCGGGTTACGCCGGCGTTCGGCGCCGAAGGTCCGCAACTCGTGACCCAGATTCGTTCGCTGTCCAATCCCTATCACGCGGTCTGGGCAAAGGGCGCCGAGAACTTTGCTGCGTCGGCCGGTCTCGAAGCGATGAACGAAGTCCAGACCACAGAGGGCGACAGCCAGAAAGGCGTCGCGGCAATCAAGGCGGTGCTGGCGAAGTACGGCAGCAATTGCGTGGTCAACATCGACCCCAATGCGTCGCCTGACGCGGTGCCGATCGTCAAGGCCGTTCAGGATGCCGGAGCGTGGATCGTCACCCACTGGAACAAGCCGCCGGATCTCCATCCGTGGGACTACTCCCAGTGGGTGGCCCATATCGCCTACGACGGCACCGTGGCCGGGTACGAGGTCTCGAAGCAGTTGTTTGAGGCGATGGGCGGCAAGGGCAATGTAGTCGCCATCCAGGGCAACCTCGCCAACCCGCCGGCGGTCGAGCGGTTCGCCGGGATGAAGGAAGCCGCCGCCGAGTACCCCGAGATCACGCTGCTCGAGGATCAGATTGCCGACTGGGACCAGACCAAGGCGCTCAACATCATGCAGACCTGGCTGACCAAGTATGGCGACGAGATCAACGGCGTCTGGTGCGCGAACGACGGCATGGGCCTCGGTGCCCTGGAGGCCCTGCGCGCCGCCGGCAAGGCGGGCGCGGTTCCGGTCGTCGGCGTCGACGGCACCGCTGATGCCTGCCAGGCCATCCTGGCCGGCGAGTTCGCGGCGACGATGGCCAACGATCCCTTCTGGCAGGGCGGCATGGGGCTCAGCCTGGGCTGGCACGCCTGGAACGGCGAACTGGTGCCGTCCGAGGAGCCAAACAATCGGCGGGAGTTTTACGCCAAGGCTCAACTCGTGACCAAGGACAACGCCCAGGAGTTCCTCGACACCGTGGCCGTCGGCAACGTCGACTACGACTGGAACGACCTCTGGTCGAAGTGGGAGGGTGGATTCCCGGGAACCGAGGATGCGGCCGCCGCGGCGACCCCCGCCTCCTGACGGGCATTCTGCCGAAGCGAGGAGCGCGCCGGGTCCAGCCGGGCCCGGCGCGTTCTGATTCCCGGAGCCCGACAGGGCGCACGACCCGGCCGCCGGAGCGCCCGCGGCGATCACCGCCGCCAGCGAGCCACGCTGGCGGCTCTCCAACCATTCCGGATTGGTCAAGTACGGGCCGACCATCGCCCTCGTCACGATGTGGGCGTTGTTCAGCCTGCTGACCCCGCGGTTCCTGACGATGTCGAACCTGCGCGACATCGTCGCCCAGAGTTCGATCCCGCTGATCCTCGCGGTTGGCCTGACCTTCGTGATTATCGCTGGCATGATCGATCTCTCCGTCGAGGGGGTGATGGCGGTCAGCGCCGTCGCGGTGAGCCTCCTCGTGCTCAACAATCGCAACGACCTCGATCTCGGTC
>JBJTKE010000415.1:0-3719 GCA_046096285.1 Chloroflexota bacterium | reverse complement strand
TCTCCGGGGTTGGCCGCGGGGGAGGGCCAGGGCCCCCTCCGCCAGTCGCGGCCGCGGCCAACCCCGGAGAACGATGGCGCGCCGGGCCTCCCCGGATTGACCCCTTCCCCCGGCGCAGCCGGAACGAGCGATGGCTGACGCCCCCCCGCGGGTCGCCGTCGTCACCCCGACCTACAACGAGCGGGAGACGCTGCCCCGCCTCGCCGAGCGGGTCCTCGGCCTCGGCCCCGGCTACTCGCTGGTCATCGTCGACGACGCCTCGCCAGACGGCACCGGCGCGCTGGCCGACGGCCTCGCCGCTGCCCACCCCGGGCGCGTCGCCGTCGTTCACCGGCAGGCCAAGCAGGGCATCGGCCCCGCCTATCTCGCGGGCTTCCGCGCCGCCCTCGCCGGCGGCGCGCCGTTCGTCGCCCAGATGGACGCCGACCTCTCCCACGACGCCGCCGATCTGCCGCGGCTCGCCGCCGTTGCCGAACAGGCCCCGGCCGATCTCGTCCTCGGCTCCCGCTACGTCCCGGGCGGCGGTTCGCGCGGCTGGTCGGCCTGGCGGCGGGCCATGAGCCGCTGGGGCTGCCGGTACGCCGCCGCCGTCACCGCCGCGCCCGTTGCCGACCTCACCGGCGGCTTCAAGGTCTGGCGCCGGGAGACCCTGGCCAGCCTCGATTTCGCGGCCATCGCCGCCGACGGATACGGCTTCCAGATCGAGACCACCATTCGCGCCCTGCGGGCGGGCGCCCGGGTGGTCGAGGTTCCCATCATCTTCCACGAGCGCGCCGCCGGGCAGTCCAAGATCTCCCGCCGCATCGTCGCCGAGGCGGCGATCCTCGTCTGGCGGCTGCGCCCGCCCGCTCCCGACCGGGCATCCGCCGCCCGGCGGTAACCCGGCGCAGATGCCGCCACCTCCGGGCAGCAGTCCTCGCACGCGACGCCCGGGGCCGTGTCACGTCGCCCGCAACGCCGGGAACGCCCCTCTCACTCGCACAGGGAGCGCGGTTGGAACGAGGAGGGGCGGAAGGACCGGAGCGGATTCTCGCGGCATTCACGTCGCCAGGGGCGCACCCGTCTCCCCGGCTTGCCGTGAATCGCGGCCGCCGGGTTGGAGCCTCCCGGCCCCCGGCCTCCCCTGCGGCGCGCGTTCCGGCGGTGTCGGCGGCGCCCCCGGCCCATTCCCGAATCTTCCGGCGGGAACACCGGTTTCCTGTGGGCCGGCGGCGCCGCCCGGGTGGTACCATCCCTCCCGCTGCAATCCGCAGCGGGGGTTGCCGCCCGAACCCGGCGAATGAGGATTGCCCCATGTCCGCACCCGCGCCGGCGGCGCAGCACGACCCGCAACCTGTCACCTACACCCACCGCGAGATCGTCGTCATCCTGATCGGGCTGATGGCGGGCATGTTGCTGGCCGCCCTCGACCAGAGCATCGTCGGCACGGCCCTGCCGCGCATCGTCGGCGAACTCGGCGGCCTCGACAAACTCTCCTGGGTCGTCACCGCCTACCTGCTCACCTCCACCGCCGCCACCCCGCTGTGGGGCAAGATCTCCGATCTCTACGGGCGGCGCCCGGTCTTCCAGGCCGCCATCGTGATCTTCCTCGCAGGCTCGCTGCTCGCCGGCATGAGCCAGGACATGCTCCAGTTGATCGCCTTCCGGGCCCTCCAGGGGATCGGCGGCGGCGGGCTGATGGCCATCGCCTTCGCCACCATCGGCGACGTCATCCCGCCCCGCGAGCGCGGCCGCTACCAGGGCTATTTCGGCGCGGTGTTCGGCATCTCCAGCGTCGCCGGGCCGCTGCTCGGCGGCTGGTTCACGGACGGCCCCGGCTGGCGCTGGATCTTCTATATCAACCTCCCCATCGGCATCCTCGCGCTCGTCATCACCTCCATCGCCCTGAAACTGCCCACCCACCGCCGGGAGCATTCCATCGACTACCTCGGCGCGGGCCTGATCGTCGGCTCGGTCAGTTCGCTGCTGCTCTATCTCGACTGGGCGGGCCGCGAGAAGGGGTGGACCAGCGGGCTCGGGCTCGGATTGCTCGCCGCCGCCATCCTGCTGGCCGTCGCCTTCGTGCTCGCCGAGCGGCGCGCGCCCGAGCCGATCATCCCCATGCGCCTCTTTCGCAACCCGGTTTTCAGCATCGGCAATCTCTACGGCTTCCTCGCCGGCATCGCCATGTTCGGCGGCATCGTCTTCCTGCCGCTCTTCCTGCAGGTCGTCATGGGCATGACGCCCACCCAGTCCGGCCTCGCCCTGCTGCCGATGGTGGCGGGCATCTTCACCACCTCCATCAGCTCCGGCCAGCTGATTTCCCGCACCGGCCGCTACAAGGTCTACCCGATCGCGGGGGCGGCCATCATCGCCGCCTCCCTTGCCCTGCTCTCCACCATCGACCAGCACACCCCCTTCTGGGAACTGGCGCTGTTCGAGTATCTCCTCGGCGCAGGGCTCGGCCTCACCATGCAGACCATCACGACCGCGATCCAGAACGCCGTGGAGATGCGCGATCTCGGCGTCGCCACCAGTTCCGCCACGTTCTTCCGGCAGATGGGCGGCGCCATCGGCGCGGCCGCCTTCGGCGTGGTCCTCTCCGAACGTCTCGGTCACCACATGGCGGCCGCGTTCGGCGGCCAGGCTCCCGCGGGCGGCGCCGTCGACGCCAACAGCGTGGACGCCATCCGCTCCCTCCCTGAGCCGGTCCGCGACCTCGTGCTGACCGCCTTCTCCGCCTCGATCGACGATGTCTTCCGGGCGGGCGTGCCGGTCGCCATCGCGGCCTTCGTGGTCGCGCTGTTCCTCAAGGAGATTCCGCTGCGCGCCGCCGCCCATCACCCCGGCGAGGCGCCCGCCGCCGAGGCGCTCAGCGTCGGCGTCTGACGCCGGGTTCCGCTCGTTCCGATCGCGAAACGGCCGGGCGCCATTGCCCGGCCGTTGCCGCGTGTCCTCCGTTGGCGTCCCTTCCCGGCCCGCCCGCGGGCGGCGCTACCGCATCACGGTCAGGTCCAGCGTCCACGGGCCGGAGGCAGTGACCTCGAAGACCAGCGTGGCGGTCTGCACGATCCGGGTCAGCGACTGCCCGTCGTAGGACCCGATCTCGTTCACCAGCAGGTCGCTGTCTCCGAACTCAAACGCTCCCCCGCCCACGTCGTGAACCCAGACGGCGAAGTTGCTGTCGCCCTCGTAGGACGCGGCGACGGTCAGCAATCCGGCTGGCACCGCCACCGATTGCGTCACACTGTCCCCCCACCCGGATAACTGTTGCACCGCGGACACCGTGGGGCAGTAGGCCTCCTGCGCGCGAACGGCGCCCGGCGCACCCGCCGCCAGCGAACCGAGCGCGCCCACCCCGAGCGCAGCGGCGACGACCAACGACCTGACCGGGGATCGCATGAAACGCCTCCCAACATCAATCCGGATACGACATGACGATATGTCGATCTCTCGGGCATCGTGATGCCATCGCGCCTCGGTACTGTCAACTTGTTCCGCACGATAGCGGCGCGGAAAGGCCCACATGCCTGGCTCGCAGCGCCCGGCAGCGCGGGTCCGTTTCCCTGCGCTCCGGGCGAACCGCGACTCCGGGCGGAGCTCCGCCCATCGCTGCCCGGGCTGCCGGGCGGGCGCCCGGCCGCGTTCCCCCGGACATGGGGGCCGGGGGGGGGGCCGGGGGGCGGGCCCGCCGGGCGGGGGTTCGGGGTGGTGTGGCGGCGGCCGCCGGCGGGGGATTG
>JBJTKE010000414.1:0-2957 GCA_046096285.1 Chloroflexota bacterium | reverse complement strand
GCGTTCCCGCCGGGTGGTGGAACGTTCCCCGTCATTGTGCCGCAATCCCGCCCCGGGCGGGCGCCCCCACGCCGCCGCCGCCCGCATCCGTCCATCGGCCTGCCCCCCAGGGTTCGCCCCGCGCGGCACGGCCCATCCGCGTTATCATGCGCGACAATCCGCGACACCTGAAAAGGAGCCTGTTGATGCGCAGGATGTTGGAGCCCTTTATCTTCGCGCTCGTGCTCGTGCTCGTGCTCGTGCTTTCGTCTCCCGCCATCCCCGCCTCGGCCGCCGAGTGGGAGCCCAATTCCGTCGCCGATGCACTGCTCGGAGTCCAGTTTCCTCCCGACGACCTTAGCTGGCAAAGCGCCATGATGGAGGACACTGCGGACGCCTACGACGGCGCTGTGCGCCAGGTGCAGGTCTACACGTTCCAGTCGCTTACCGTCTTCTCGGTATATCCAACAGAGGCAGGCGCCGCCGACCGGATCATCGGCGACATCTGCCTGCCGATCGATCAATCCGACATCGACATCTTCTCGGGCGACGACTTCACCGGCCGGTTGGTCGCCCAGGAGGCCGACCGCATCCTCGGTATCGACATTTGCGTCATCGACACCGGGACCGGCGCCGGGGCATCCGGGCGAATCGACAACATCGTCGTCACCGGCATCAGCACCTACAGCGCGTCCGATACCCCCGCCGGCGCCGCCATGGTCGCCGCCATCAAGGGCCTGGCTCTCGTCTCTGCCCTCCTCCCGGATTCCTGACCACTCCTTCGCCAGCACCCCTCCCTCGCCCCGCTTCCGCGTTCCTCCCCGCCGCGGACGGGCGGCGGCGCACCGCCCCGCCTCCTTCGCCGCGGGCGGCCCAGCCCCGCGACGGTCCTCCCGCCCATGTGCCATACTTTTTGTGGGGCTTGGGGGAACTAGTGGGGTTTCCAGCCATCACCCTGCCCGGCTTTGCTGTCCAGGTACGTTGGCTTTTGGTGGACGACCGGGCGCACAGGGGGAATGTGCACCAGATGGAGCATTGGCTCGTCCGCCGCCGCGGCGATCTCATCGCCAGCCTGCTCCTGCTCGGGCTTTCGCTCGCGTTCCTCCTCGACGACCTCCTGCTCCCCGAGGAATACGCCTTCAGCGACATGGTGGCCTTCTTCTCCCCCATGTACGCCTTCCTCGGCCACGGTCTCCGCCACCTCGACATCTTCGGCTGGAACCCCCACCAGTTCAGCGGGGCGCCCTTCGCCGCCGACCCCGAGTCCGGGTGGATGTACTTCCCGGTCATGCTCATCTTCACCATCTTCCCCCCCGGGGCGACGACCTACCTCCTGCACGCTTTCGTGCATCTCGCGCTTGCCCTCATCGGCTGCTATGTCTTCGCCCGGCTCATCGGCCTCGATCTGACGGGCTCATTCGCCGCCGCCGTCGCCGCCGTCTTCCCCCAGTTGCTCCGCCACGCTCCCTGCTGCCCCCCGCTCGCCCAGGTCCACGCCTGGCTCCCCTTGCTGCTCGTCGGCGCGGAACTCTCCCTCCGCGCCTCCTCGCGCGCCTCCCGTTTCGCCGGCTGGTCCATCGCCGCCATCGCCACCAGCCAGGTCCTCGCCGCCTGGGTCGGCCAAGGCGCCTACAACGCCGTGCTGCTTCTCGCCGCCTGGTTCGCCTGGCGCGTCGTGTTCGTCCCCTCCCGGCCTGGGCTTTCGCTCGTTCCCCGGTTCGCCGCCGCCGCCGTCGATGGCGCCGCCATCCTCCTGCTCGGCGCGGGCATCGCCGCCGCCGGCCTGCTGCCCCGCATTGCCTTCAACGCCGTCTCCACCGTTCCCGGCGGCGTCTACCTCCACGAGCAGGGCCACTTCTCCCAGGGATGGTCCCTCGCCAAAGCCGTCACCGCCTACCTCAGCGGCTATTCCGGCGGCCTCCGCTGGTATCTCGGCGCGGCCGTCATCGCCCTCGTCCTTGCCGCCCCCGTCATCGCCCGCCTCTGGGCGCACATGCCCTTCTTCCTCGCCGTCTCCGCCCTCATCGTCGTGCTCACCCTCGCCGCCGAAACCCCCGTTCACCGCATCCTCTACGCCATCCTGCCCCGCTTCGAGATGATGCACGTCCACGCCCCGGAGCGCATTCTCGTCGTCATCGGCCTGCCCATCGGCCTGCTGGCAGGCTCCGCCGTCTCCTGGCTTCCCCGCTGGACCGGGCGCCGCGCCCTCCTCCTCGCCGCCGCCATCCTGCCTCTCGCCATCGTCGGCCTCATCCTCGCCGCCAGCGGCGGCCCCGACCCCGCCATCACCCGCAACACGATGCTCATCATCGCCGCCGTCTCCACCCTGCTGGCCCTCGCCGCCCTCGTCCTCCCCGTCCCAACCGCGCCGCCCTCGCTCGCCCTCCGCGTCATCCCCCTTTCCCTCATCGCCCTCATCATCTGGGACCCGGCGGGCATCGCCTTCGCCAACCACCTCGCCCGCAATCACCTCCGCTGGGAAGCCCTGGTCGATCTCGACGAGTATGTCCGCCGCACGCCCGCCGCCGACTTCCTCGCCGCCCAGGCCACCGAAGACCCATCCCGCTACTTCTGCTTCGACCTCCGCCGCCTCCCCCCGCCCGGCGAACAGACCTGGGGCTACCTCCGCCAGGAAGCCGATCCCGACGACATCCTCGTCAACAACCGCGCCACGGCCCTCCGCATCGACGATGTCCAGGGCTACAACCCCGTCCACCTCCTCCGCTACCGCGAATACATCGACGCCCTCAACAACGCCCCCCAGGACTATCACGAAACCAGCGTCCTCCTTTCCGGCCTTCAATCCCCCCTGCTCGACATGCTCGCCGCCCGCTTCATCCTCCTGCGCAACGAGGCAGGAGGCCGCTTCTCGGCCGCCATCCGGGACGCCAACCCGCTCGTCTTCCAGGACCGCGCCATCGGCGTCTTCGAGCGCGCCTCCGCCCTGCCCCGCGCCTGGCTCGTCCACGAGGCGCGCC
>JBJTKE010000413.1:0-3589 GCA_046096285.1 Chloroflexota bacterium | reverse complement strand
GCGGGACGTTGTGCTGGCCGGGGGCGGTCCCGGGCTGTAACGCACGTACAAACCTTTCACGGGGTGGTGCATGGTACGCTCGCACCGTCGAGGACGGCGCCCGGCGGGCGCGACGGTCCCGCAGCGCCGAGCCACCACCTGCGCCGCCGCCCGTCCGGCCGCGGCGGGGCACTTCCCGAGGAGCAGGGTTTCCGATGGTCACCGTCGTCGCGCGTCCCCAGGTCGAATTGCCGGAGCGGGTCTACCGGCTGGATGAACTCGGTTCCAACCTCTGGTGGTTCTGGCACCCGGACGCGGCCTGGCTGTACCGCAGCCTGGACCAGATTCTCTGGGACACGGTCGAGTGGAACCCGGTGCTCTTCCTGCGCTACGTCAACCCGGAGCGGCTGCAGGAGGCGGCGAACGATCCCCGCTACGGGGAGGTCTACGACCGGGTGATGGAGCGCTTCGACGCCCTCACGAACGACGCCAGCGCGACGACCTGGGTGGGGCGCAACGAGCCGAGCCTGATCAGCCGCCCGGTGGCCTACTTCTCGGCGGAGTTCGGGCTGCACCCGTCGCTGCCGATCTATTCCGGCGGGCTGGGGGTGCTGGCGGGCGACCACATCAAGACGGCCAGCGATCTCGGGTTGCCGCTGTTCGCGGTGTCGCTCCTGTACCGGCAGGGCTACCTGAAGCAGGTGCTGGACGCCAGCGGCTGGCAGCAGGACGTGATCGCCAACCTCGAGCCGTGGGCCGAGCCGACCACCCTGATGCAGGGCCGGGACGGGCGCCCGCTGATCGTGGAGGTGCCCTTCGAGGACCCGGCGAACCCGGTGAAACTCGCGGTCTGGTGCGTGCAGGTCGGGCGGGTGCCGCTCTTCCTGCTGGATGCCGACGTCGAGGGCAACCCGGACTGGACCCGCACCATCTCGTCGCGCCTCTACGGCGGCGACGTGGAGCACCGGTTGCGGCAGGAGATCATCCTCGGCATCGGCGGGGTGCGGGCGCTGCGGGCTGTCGGGCTGGCGCCCGCCTACTGGCACGCCAACGAGGGCCACGCCGCCTTCTCCATGCTGGAGCGGGTGCGGGAACTGGCGGCGGCCGGCGAGCCGTTCGACGATGCCGCCGAGGCGGTGAAGCGGACGACGGTGTTCACCAGCCACACGCCGGTGCCCGCCGGGCATGACGTCTTCCCCTCCGACCTGATGGACCGCTATTTCTGGCACTACTGGGGTCAGCTTGGTCTGGACCGCGAGCAGTTCCTCGCGCTTGGCCGCCACGGCGACCACCCCGGGTTCAACATGACCGCGCTTTCGATGCGGCTGGCCGATCACCGGAACGCGGTGAGCGCGCGGCACGGCGAGGTCACCCGGCAGATGTGGCACGACCTGTGGCCCGGCACGCCAGCCAGCGCCGCGCCGATCACGCACATCACCAACGGCGTGCACCTGCCGACCTGGATCAGCCCCGCCCACCAGGCGCTCTACGACCGGTACCTGCCGGCGGACTGGCGCGACCGGCAGGAGGACCCGGAGGTCTGGGAAGGCATCGCGAACATCCCCGACCGCGAGTTGTGGGACCTGCACCTGGCTGGCAAGAACGACCTGCTGGAGTACCTGCGCGAGTACACCCGGCGGCGCTGGGCGGGAGGGGAACTCGATCCGGGGCAGGTGATGGCTTCCGGCATCTTCCTCGAACCGGAGTTCCTGACCATCGGCTTCGCGCGGCGGTTCGCCACCTACAAGCGGGCGACGCTGATCTTCAGCGACGTGAACCGGTTGGCGCGGATCGTCAACAACGCGGAGCGGCCGGTGCAGATCGTCTTTGCCGGCAAGGCCCACCCGGCCGACGACGGCGGCAAGCACCTGATCCGCGACATCTACTGGAAGGCGCGCGATCCCCGCTTCAACGGGCGGATCGCCTTCGCCGAGAACTACGACATGGCGGTGGCGGCCAAACTCTACGCGGGCGTCGACGTCTGGCTGAACAACCCGCGCGCGCCGCTCGAGGCGAGCGGCACCTCCGGCATGAAGGCGGCGGCCAACGGCGCGCCCAACCTGAGCATCCTTGACGGGTGGTGGCTGGAGGGCTGGGACGGCCACGACGGCAACGGCTGGGGCATCCACCCGCACGTCGGCGACGAGGCGAGCCAGAACCGGGCCGAGGCGGAGGCGATCTACGACGCGATCGAGCACGACATCGTGCCACGCTACTACGAGGGCTGGAGCGACTGCGGCGTGCCCGAGCGGTGGCTGGCCACGATGAAGGCGGCGATCCGCACCAACGCCCCTGCGTTCAGCGCGCAGCGGATGGTGATCGACTACGTCCGCAATCTCTACCTGCCCGCCTCGCGTGGTTCGGAGAAGGCGACGGAGACGACCGGGCAGCCCGGCTGATCGGCGCGGGGTCTCCCGCGGCCCCTCCACCCTGATCGCCGGATCGGGCATCGAACGCCTGCCGCCTGACGCCTCCCGGGGCCGGAACTGGGCGGTCGTGAGGGTGCCCCGGTGCGAGGCTCTCCTCCTCGCACCCCCACACGCGTACCGTCCCGGACCTCCGGGCTGGGCCGGCCACCGCCGCTCACGCCAGCCCCCTCATGCCCGGACAGGTTTGGAACCCGGCGCAGGCGCGGCCATCCTCCCTCACCCCAACCCCTCTTCCTGTGCGAGGGAGCGGGGCCTTTCGTCGTGTTGCGGGGCGGAGTGCGGCGGGTCCGGGTACTGCCGGCGAGGGATGCCCGGGGTAGGGAACGGCCGGTTCCGCACTGTCCGGGAATCAGCCGGGGGAGGCGGGCCGGGCCGCGGCGCCATGCCGCGCGGTTGGCCGATCAGGCAAACAGGGCGGCGAGGTCCAGCGAGAAGCCGGGGAGAACATCGCCGCCGTCGAGGGTGTCGGCGGCGGTGAGGGAGCGGGGGGCCGCGCCTGCGGTGTATTCAGTGAGGGTGTTCGTCTCGGGATCGACGATCCAGACGAGGCGGACGCCCGCGCCGAGGTAGATGCGCACCTTTTCGAGAATGGCGCTGGCGGAGTTGGAGGGGGAGAGCACCTCGACGGCGAGGTCGGGCGCCAGCGCGAGGAAACCCGGCGTGCCGCGGGCTGGCGCCCGGTTGGCGGCGATGAAGGAGATGTCCGGCGCGAGCACGGTGTCGGGATCGCGGCCGAGGATGAAGCCGAGCTCGCCCCCGACCGGTCCCGCGCCCCGGGCATCCGCCCAGCGGTGGAGCGCCCCGGTCAGGCGGCCGGTCAGGAGGAAATGATCGAAGCCGGCAGGCGACATGGGCTGCAGGTCTCCCCGGATCAGCTCGCCCTGCTCGGACTCGGGGAGGGCCAGCAACTCGTCGGCGGTGAGGAGCGCGGTGGCGGCCATGGGCAACTCCGGGAGAACGGGAGCGGGGCGCTCTGTCGAATGATACGTGATGCGCCAGCGGCCCCGGCGAACGCATTGCTGGGGCTGCCGTACCGGGCCGTACTGCGGCCGCGACGCGCTCGTTGGGGCAGATGCGGTTGGCGGCACGCCGCGGAGGTTCAGCCAAAGAGTGGTTCGAGTTCCAGCGAGAAGCCGGGGAGAACATCGCCGCCGTCGAGGGTGTCGGCGGCGGTGAGGGAG
>JBJTKE010000412.1:0-5137 GCA_046096285.1 Chloroflexota bacterium | reverse complement strand
CCCCCCCGCGGGGGGGGCGAGTGCCGGGCGGCCCCCCCCCCCCGCGGGCCCCATCCGCTTGGGCGGCACGGGCCGGCCCACGACGCTGGGTCGCCCGCCGACGGGTGCAACCGCAACTCCCGGGATGGCCGGGCCTGGCGGCGAACAGGGAACGGCGCCCGGGCGATCAGGCGGACGCAGCGCGGAAGGCGGGAGGCGGGACCTCGCCCCCGCAACGATGCCGGGCCCGGGCACTGCCGGCCGCGGGAGTCCGGAGAGGACCGGACGCAACCGGACCCTCCGCCGCAGGTCCGGCCGCGTGCTCCCGGCGGCGCGGCTGTCGCCGGGCCGGCTGCTACTCCATCGCCCAGCCGCCGTCGACGTTGAGCGTCTGGCCCGAGATGAAGCCGGCGGCGTCCGAGGCGAGGAACGCGACGGTGTCGGCGATGTCCTCCGGCAGGCCGCGCCGCGGCACCGCCTGCTCGCGGCCGAGCCACTCCGCGATGCCGGCCTGGTCAGGGAACATCTCCAGTTCCGCCTCGGTCTGGATGGCGCCTGGCGTCACCGCATTCACCGTGATGCCGTCGCCCCCGACCTCGCGCGCCAGCGACCGGGTGAAGCCGATCATCCCGGCCTTCGACGCCACGTAATGGACGAGATTCGGCCGCCCGAGATGCACCGTTACCGAGGAGATGTTCACCACCCGGCCCCAGCCTGCCGCCCGCATGTCGGGATACGCCTCGCGGAAGCAGAGGAAGCACGAGGTGAGGTTGACCGCCAGCACGCGGTTCCACTCCTCCTCGTCGATGTCGGTCCACGGCTTGTGGCAGTCGGTGATCGCCGCGTTGTTGACCAGCACCCCGATGGGCCCCAGCCCCTCCCGCACCGCCGCGGCCATCCGGGCCACATCGGCGGCCCGGGAGACGTCGCCGCCGACCGCCATCGCCCGACCGCCCTCGCGCACGATCGCCGCCGACACCGCCTCCGCCTCCGCCGGTCGGCTGTGATAGGTGACGGCCACCGCATGGCCGTCCCGCGCCAGCCTGCGGCAGATCGCCGCACCAATGCCCCGCGAACCGCCGGTCACGATCGCCGCCCGCTCCATCTGGCCGCTCCCTGCTGTGCTAGAACGATGGCGGCGTGATCGCCGCGATCACCACCGCGGTCCGCGCGCCGCGGTTTGCCGCCCGGTGCGGCAGGCTGCTGTCGAAGGTGATGCAATCCCCCTGCTCCAGCACCCATTCCTCGCCGTCGATCATCACCGTCATCTGCCCCTCGATGACGACCATCTGCTCCTCGCCGGCATGGATGAACGGCTCGAGCGGCCCCTCCTCCCCCGGCCCGAACTCGACCCACACGAACTCGATCTGCCGGCGCAGGTCCGGCGACAGCAACTGGTACGTCAGCGACGCCGTCAGCCCGAGCCGCTTCCGCTGCCCGGCCCGCACCACCGTGGCCTTCGGCGGCGTGCCGCCATCCTCCAGCCGCCCGTCGCCCGGTGACTCCCCGGCGCCGCCGTCGCCATCGGCGTCGTGCTCGTTGTGAAAGAAGGTGCCGATCGGCACGTGCAGCGCCCGCGCCACCGCCCACAGCACCTCCAGCGAGGGGGCCACGATCCCGCGTTCGACCTGGCTGACCAGGCTTGGCGAGACGCCGCAGGCGCGCGCCAGTTGCACCGTGCTCAGGCCCTGCGCGCTCCGCAAGAAGCGGATCTGCGAGCCCAGCGCTTGCAGCCTGCTGGACCGGCTGTCGGGCGCTTCCGGGGGCGCGGGCGGCGGATCGGACGCCCCGACGCTTTCAGTCACACTGCAATCTCCGTCACCTGTTGACAGTCCCACTTCCTCATTCTACAGTCTCGCCATCGTGAACGCGACGGCCCGTCCCAGGCAAGGATGCAACCGGTGAGCGCGCCAGCCCGTCCCTCCGCCGACTTGTTCGCCCAGGCCCGCGACGTGCTCGCGGGCGGCGTATCCGCCTCCATGCGGCTCTCGCCCTACCTCGACGCCCCGCTCTACACCGCCCGCGGCGAGGGGCCGTGGCTGATCGGCACCGACGGCCGCCGCTACCTCGACTTCAACCTCTCCAACGGCGCGACCATGCTCGGCCACGACCACCCCGCTGTGCGCGCCGCCCTGCTCGACGGCATCGCCGCCGGCGTCATCTGCTCCGCCGAGACGCCCTATCACGCCGCTCTCGCCGAGCGTATCGTCGAGATCATCCCGGCCGCCGAGCGGGTCCGGTTCTCCAGCGTCGGCTCCGAGGTCACCCTTGTCGCCCTTCGCATCGCCCGCGCCGCGACCGGGCGCACCCGCTACCTCAAGTTCGACGGCCACTTCCACGGCCTCACCGAGCCCTGGCTCTTCAAGCGCGAGGACCCCTTCGGCGACGACCCTTCCACCGTCCCCTCCTCCGCCGGCATCCCGGCCAGCATGGGCGACGACGTGGTGATGCTGCCGTGGAACGACGCCGCCGCTTTCGAGCGCCTGATGGCCGAGCAGGGCGACCGCCTCGCCGCCGTCTTCTGCGAACCCATCCACTACAACGCCGGGTGCATCCCGCCCGCCCCCGGCTTCCTGCAACTCCTGCGCGACCGCACCCGCGAGCACGGCGTCGTGCTGGTCTTCGACGAGGTGCTCTCCGGGTTCCGCACCGCGCTCGGCGGCGTCTCCGCGCAGGAGGGCGTCATCCCCGACCTGACCACCCACGCCAAGGCCATCGCCAACGGCCTGCCGCTGGCCACCGTCTCCGGCCGCGCCGACCTGATGGAACTGCTGGCCCCGACCGGCCCCGCCGTTCACTCCGGCACCTACTCCGGCCACCTGCTCTCGGTGCTGGCCGCCCTCGCCACGCTGGAGGAACTCTCGGCCCCCGGCCTGTACGATCGCATCAACGCCGACGGCGACTGGTTCTACGGCGAGTTGCAGGGCGTCTTCGACCGGGCCGGGCTGCCGGTCCGGGTGCAGGGCCGCGGCTCCCGCTTCGGCATCTACTTTGGCGTCTCCCGCCCGGTGACCACCTGGAGCGACGCCCTCGGCCATGACCACGCGATGAACCGCGCCTTCATCCAGGGCTGCGTCGAACGCGGCGTCTACTTCCACGGGTTTACCCGCGCCGGGGCCCCGGGCCACGCCGGCTTCTCAACGGCCCACACCCGCGCCGAGTTCGCGGAGGCGCTCAACGTCGCCGAGGCGGTCGTCGCCTCCCCGGCTTTCAGGAGCGAGGTCAAATGAAGATCGTCGACGTTCGCTGCACCCCGGTTTACGTCGAACTCGAGGCCCCCCTGCTCTGGAGCATGGGCGTCGAGCACGGGACGACCCGCACCATCGTCGAACTGGTGACCGACGAAGGCATCATCGGCCTCGGCGAGACCTACGGCGGCGCCACCATGGCGGCGCGCATCGATGAGGCCCGCCCGCTGTTCATCGGGTTGGACATCTTCGAGGTGCAGACCATCGCCCAGCGCTTCGAGGTGTTCCGGGTCACGTCCGAGCAGATGTCGCGCGCGGCCGAGATGAAGTACGTCGGCGCGGCCATCGAGATGGCCTGCTGGGACGCCCAGGGCAAGGCGCTCAACCTGCCCTGCTACCGGCTCTGGGGAGGCGCCCAGTCCACCTTCGTGCCCTTCGTCGCCTACGTCTTCTACCGCTACGCCAAGGACGGCAAGGGCGGCGAATCCACGCCCGAGCAGATCGTGCAGCGCTACGCCGAACTCGTCGAGCGGGGCGGCTTCACCGGCATCAAGTTCAAGGGCGGCGTCTTCGACCCGGAGCAGGAACTGGCCGCCGTCAAGGCGCTCCGCCAGACCTTCGGCGACCAGATCCGCTTCATGCGCTTCGACCCCAACCAGGCCTGGACGGTGGAGACCTCCGTCCGTTACCTCACCCGCATGGAGCCCTACGATCTCGAGTACGTGGAAGACCCGACCTGGGACCTCGAGGGCATGGCCCGCGTCCGCGAGCGGGTCCGCATGCCGCTGGCGACCAACCAGGCGGTGATCTCCTTCCCGCAACTGGCCCCCGCCATCCGCATGAAGTCGATCGACGTGCTGCTGGTCGATCTCTACTTCTGGGGCGGCGTCACCCAGGCCAAGCGGGTCGCCGCCATCAGCGAGGCGTTCAACATCGGACTGGCGGTGCACTCCGACCGCGATCTCGGCATCGGCACCGCCGCCGCCCTCCACTTCTGGGCCTCAACGCCCCAGATGTCCCACTACTACGACTCCCACTACCACGACCAGGTCGGCGACGTCATCACCGAGCCCTTCGTCTTCAGGGACGGCGGCCTGCGGGTCCCGGAGGGTCCCGGTCTCGGCGTCGAACTCGACCCCGACCGCCTCGCCTTCCACGCCCGCCTCTACCGCGAGCGCGGCGACGACGTCGAGTTCTACGACCCCGTCCACCGCCCCGGCTGGACGCCGCACCTGCCGCTATGGTAGCCCCGGCTCCCGTCGCGCCCGCCGCCGCGCTGGCCCGGCTGCCGCGTCCGTTCATCGTGGCGGTCATCACCGACCGCACCCCGGAGGCGGCGGTCAGTTCGATGCGCGCCGCCGCCCTCGACGGCGCTCACGCCTTCGAGGTCAACCTCCCGCTCTACCCGGATGCCGCCCCGGCCGCCCTCGCCCCGGTGTTCGCCGCCACCGGACGGCCCGCCTACACCACCTGCCGCCGCGCCGCCTTCATGCCGGTCTACGGCATCGCACCCGCCGACCTCCCTTCCTGGACCGACGAGGAGCGGATCGACCGGCAACTGGCCATGCTCGGCGCGGGGTCGTGCGCCATCGACATCGAGATGGATACCTTCGACCCGGCCCCACCGCCCGATGCCGCCGCGAGCCGGGAACCCGGCCCGCCCGGCGAACTCACCCGCGACCCGGCCGCCGTCCGCAGGCAGGCCGACGCCGCCCGCGCCGCCCGGGCGGCCGGCGCCGAGGTCTTCTTCTCCTGCCACACCGGCAGGCCCCAGACCGCCGAGTCCCTCATCGAGATCGCCCGCCTCGCGCTCGAGCGCGGCGCGGACCTTCTCAAGATCGTCACGCCGTGCGCCGTCCCGGCCCACCTCTACGCGGTGCTCGAGGCGTCCCGCAGGCTGGCCGGGCGCCTGCCGATCCCGTTCACCATCAACGGTTCCGGCCCGGCGGGGGACATTTCCCGCCTGATCG
>JBJTKE010000411.1:0-2657 GCA_046096285.1 Chloroflexota bacterium | reverse complement strand
GGGAGGCGGCGAGATGGCCGTCGCCGACAGCGACGGCGACGCGCTGAGCGATGACGAGGAGTACGCCATCGGCACGGACCCGTTCAACGGCGACACCGATGGCGACGGAATCTGGGACTACGATGAAGTGAACGCGGGATCGGATCCGTCCGATCCGGCGAGCACGCCCTGAGGGGCGGGCGGGCAGCCATCGCGGCGCCCGCCCGGCCGGAGCAAAGCAGCCGCCCGGGGCTGATGCCCCGGGCGGATCGCGCCGGATGGATGGCGAAATCGCGGAACCGCGGGATCAGCTGCGCTCGGCGCGCTCGTTGGCGTCGTCGCCGATGAACTCGTAGTCGTCGGGCCGGCCGTCGCGGCCGAAGATGGCGTAGAGCACGATGGCGGCGAGGGTGCCGAGGGTGATGCCGTTCAGCGAAAAGCCGCCGAGCGTCAGCGTGTAGTCGGCCGCGCCGATGATGAGCACGACGGCGGCGATGAACAGGTTGGCGCCCTTGCTGAAATCGACCCGGTTGTCGACCCAGATGCGGGCGCCGGTGGCGGCGATGAGGCCGAACAGCACGGTGGTGACGCCGCCGAGGACGCCGAGCGGAATGGACTGGATGAGCGCCCCGAACTTCGGGGAGAGGCCGAGCAGGATCGCGAACAGGGAGGCCACCACGAAGATCGCGGTGGAGTAGACGCGGGTGACGGCCATGACGCCGATGTTCTCGGCGTAGGTGGTGACGCCGGTGCCGCCGCCCATGCCGGCGACCATGGTGGCGACGCCGTCGCCCATGAAGCCGCGGCCGAGATAGGGCATCAGGTCGCGGTTGGTCATCGCGCCGACGGCCTTGATGTGGCCGGTGTTTTCGGCGACGAGGGCGATGGCGACCGGGGCGATCAGCGAGATGGCAGTCCAGTTGAATTCGGGGGTCTGGAACTGCGGCAGGCCGATCCACGGGGCGGCGGCGACCTTCGAGAAGTCGAGGCCGGGTCCGGTGGTGCCGAGGAGTTCCCGGCCCGGGCCGGCGCCTCGCAGCAGGAGGGTGACGAGGTAGCCGACGACGACGCCGAGCAGGATGGGCAGCCTGCCGAGGAGGCCGCCGGTGCGGAGGGCGACGACGAAGACGGCGAGAATGGTGATGATGGCGATCAGGGGATCGGCGGCGGCCATGCCGCGGGCGGCCCCGGCGAGGTTGAGCCCGATGATGGCGACGACGGCGCCGGTGACCATGGGGGGCATCAGGCGGTCGATCCAGCCCGCGCCGGTGAGATGGACGACGAGGCCGATGAGGGTGTAGACCAGACCGGCGGCGACGATGCCGCCGAGGGCCTGCGCGAGCGTGCCCCCGCCCGCGGTGACGGCCAGCACCGGGCCGATGAAGGCGAAACTGGAGCCGAGATAGCTGGGAACCTTGCCGGCGGTGATGACGAAGAAGATCAGCGTGCCGATGCCCGAGAAGAGGATCGAGAGGTTGGGGTCGAATCCCATCAGCAGCGGCGCCAGCACGGTCGCGCCAAACATGGCCATCACGTGCTGGAGACCCATGACCGTGGTGGGGCCCCACGGCAGCCGCTCGTCCGGCGCGATGACGCCGGACTGTTTCTCCCTCCAGGAAAGCAGCATGCGAAGCGCACCTCCACGCGACCGGGCGCCCTGTGAGGCTTCTCACAGGGTTGGCGGATCATAGCGGCGCGCCGGCCGGGCAACGAGGCACGGCCGGTCCTTTGGTCATGGTTCCGGGAGCGCCGGACTCAGGCGGCGGCGGCGACCGAGCGGACGGCGTCGATGGTTTGCTCGATGTCGGCGGTCGAGACGTCGAGGTGGGTGACGGCGCGGATGAGGTGGGTGAAGTCGTAGTTTGCGCCGAAGCGGACGCCGAGGCGGTTGACGCCCGCCTCGAGTTGGGACGGGGTCAGGCCGGTGCCGGAGATGTCGAAGAAGATGATGTTGGTGTCGTAGCTGTCGTGACCGAGGGTGATGCCCGGGATGGAGGCGAGTCCCTCGGCGAGGCGCCTGGCGTTGGCGTGGTCCTCGGCGAGCCGCTCGACGTGATGCTCGAGGGCGTAGACGCCCGCGGCGGCGATGATGCCGGCCTGGCGCATGGCGCCGCCGAACATGTGCTTGAGCAGGCGGGCCTTCTCGATGAAGTCGCGGTCGCCCATGAGCACGCCGCCGATGGGCGCTCCCAGCCCCTTCGAGAGGTCGAACCAGACGGTGTCGGCGTAGGAGGCCCAGGTGGATGCCGGGATGCCGGTGGCGACCACGGCGTTGAGCAGGCGCGCGCCGTCCATGTGGAGCCGCATGCCGTTTTCGCTGGCGAGGGCGCGCAGGGCGGCGAGATTTTCGACCGACCAGACCTTGCCGCCGCCGTGGTTGGTGGTGTTTTCAACCGAGATGAAGGCGGTGCGGGCGGCGTGGGTGGTGCCTGCGCTGAGATGGGGGCGGACGTCGTCCGGCCCGAAGATGCCGCGCGGGGTGTCGATCGGGCGGAGGAGGACATTGGCGAGCCAGGCCGGGCCGCCTGCCTCGGAAATGCAGGGGTGGGCGTTGCGGTGAATGATGACGGCCTCGCCGCGGTTGGCGTTGAGGCAGAAGGCGATGGCGTGGCACATGGTGCCCGAGGGCAGGAACAGACCGGCCTCCTTGCCCCCGAGCGCGGCGGACATGTCCTGGA
>JBJTKE010000410.1:0-1677 GCA_046096285.1 Chloroflexota bacterium | reverse complement strand
CGCGCGACGGTCGCGGACCTCGCCCAGCTCACGGGACGAAGCCAGCCCTCGCTGTACCACCACCTCCGCATCATGGCCACGCACCGCCTCGTCGGGCAGGAGGTCGAGCGGCGGGCGGGTCGTCCTGTCCGCGTTTTCGTCTACGACGCATCCGTGAACCGGCGGGTGGTGGACGCGAAGACCGGGCAGGGCATCAAGGAACTCGGCACGCTCGCCGGCGCGATGCTGCGCGAGGTCGGGACGCGGGTCCGGCGCTGGGCGACGGTGCACGACCGACGACCGATCCGCACCGGCGCCGATGCCGACGCGATCCTGGTGACCGAGCTTGCGTGGTTCACGCCGCGCGAGCGGGCGCGCGCGATCCGGCACCTGCACGCGCTGATCCGGCTCGCGCGGAGCACCCATGGGCGAAGGCGCGGCGAGCGATTCTGCATGACGCTGCTGCAGTTCCGCGACTACACGGTGCGCGAGGCCCGGCAGGAACGCGCCGGTTCCCGCAAATGACCGCGTCGTGGCCGCCGTGGATGCAGGTCGACGGGCCGGACGTCCTCGTCCGAGTGAAGGCGGTGCCGGGGGCGAGCCGCGACGCCATCGCCGGCGCCCTCGGCGACTGCCTCAAGGTGCGCGTCGCGGCGCCCCCCGAGGGCGGCAAGGCCAACGCGTCGATCGCCGCGATGCTGGCCGCGCGGGCGGGCATCGCGGGGCGGGACGTGCACCTCGAGACGGGGTCCGCGCAGGCCCGCAAGCCGTTCCGGCTGCGGGCCGCCGACCCCGCGCGCGTGGCGTCGCTCGGCTGAGGTCTCGTTCCAATTCGCGCGTTTCTTGGAATCTCCCTACCATGCGGCGATGCGTCCCCGCGTCCGATCGCTTCGCGCCCTCGTTCCGGCCTGCCTCCCCCCGATCGCACTCGCCTGCGGCGTCCACGCCGACACGGTGATCCCCGGCGGCCAGGCCGTCACGCGCAACAGCGCCGCCGACATCGGTGCGCTGCTTCAGTTTGGCCCGGGCAGCGGAACTGGCAGCTTGATCATGCCGGGAGCGCTTGGCTTGCAGCAGTTCGTGGGCAGTCTCTCGTTCGTCGGCGGCGTGTCCTCCCGGTTCTCGATCGGGGCGGGAACCACTCTCGGGCTCCTGCCGTCCTCGGTGTCTGGCTCCCCGCGTTGGCTTTCCGTGACCACCGGCGGCGGGCAGCTCACGCTCGGCGCCGGCTCGTTCGGCGGCACGGCTCCCTCGGTCATCGGCATGGACGCCGGCTCCGCCCTCGAGGTGGTCGACGCCCGCTGGTTGGGCGGCACGAGCACCGTCTTCATTGCCGGGAATGGCAACCGGTTGACCTACTCGGGCGCAGGCAACGCCGCCTTCGCCGGACTGCTGAAGTTCAACAGTGGGATCGGGTCGACCAACACCGTCGAGGTCGCTCCGGGGGCCGGCACGCTGGCGCTGACGGGTAAGATCGAGGCGGGCGGCTCGAACCTGCGCATCCACGGCGACGGGGCCGGTGGATCGGTCGTCGAACTCGGGTTCACGAGCGGGGAGTTCAACCGGAGATTGGTGCTCGACAGCGCGCTCGTCCGGATCACCACCCAGCGCTCGGTCGGGGCGGCGGGCCTTGAATCGACGTCGTCGGCGATCCAGCTCGCCACCTCGCTGACGCTCGGCGCCGCGCAGTCGGTCACG
>JBJTKE010000409.1:0-9946 GCA_046096285.1 Chloroflexota bacterium | reverse complement strand
CCGGCGCGCCCGCCGACCGACCCTCTCCCCCACCCCCCCAGCCCCGGACGGTTCTGATTCCCAGCACCGGCGAGGCCTTCGTCCCGCCCCCCGACCCCAGCAACAGCCGGGCACCGCCTCGCCCGCCATCGGCGCGGCGGGTTTCTCGACGATCCGGCGCACCAGCCCGTCCGGCCCCGTCTCGGCGATGGCGAACCCCGCGCGGCTCGGCGGCTCCGCGGTGAACACCGCCGCGTCGATCTCCGGCCCGATCGCCGCCAGCAGCGCCGGATCGAGCCGGAAGAGCATGTCGGGATACACGATCAGCCCCGGACCCGCGAGATGCTCCCGCGCCGCCAGCAGCGCCAGCGACGGCCCCCCGCCGCCCTCCTGCCGCGCGAACGCCGCCGGCATCTCCGGGTAGGCCTCGCGGACCCACGCCTCCAGGCGCCCGCCCAGCCAGCCGGTGACCACCACCACCCGCTCCGGGCCGAGCGGCAGCAGGTCGTCCAGCACGTGCGCCAGCATCGGCCGGTTGGCCACCGGCAGCAGCGGCTTGGGCACCACGGCGCTCCACGGCCGGCAGCGCCGCCCCTCCCCGGCGGCCGGGATCACGATTCTCACAACGCACCCCCGCGGCCGCCCCGCCACCGCCACCGCGGCAACCTCGCGCATCCCTCGCCACGGTCCCGGTCCCGGTCCCGGCCCCGCTCCCCACGCCTTGCCCCTGCGGCGCAGGCCCGCGGGAGCGCGGGCCCACCGGCCCACGGCAGGGTCGCCATCAGCGAACGCGCCTCCGGAACCACCGGCGTGAGGCTCAGAACCGTCGAGCCACCGGGCCACCGGGCCACCGGGCCATAGGGCCAGCAGGCCATCGCCGGAATTGTACGGCGGCGCACCGCAGGCCCTCGCCGCGGACACGGCCGCGAACCCGGCGCGCGTCGCCCCTCCCCCGCGCCTGGTCGCCCGTGGCCCGTGGCCCGTGGCCCGTGGCCCGCATCCCGTCGTGCGCTCTCGCGGACGGCGCGGTCAGGCCCCGGGCGTGGCGGCCAGCCGGGCTTCGAGGTCGGCGATCCGCGCGCGCTGCTCGACGATCTCGGCGGATTTCGCCTCATCGCGCCCGGCCAGTTCCTGGATGGCCTTGATGATCGGCCCGATGAACTCGTCGTAGCCGAGGGTGAGTTGCTCATCGCCGCCGGAGACGGTGTGATCCTGGTAGCCGCCGAAATCGGCGCCGGTGCGGGCGATGAGGTCGCGGACCTCCTGGGCGATGAGGCCGTGGTGGAAGCGGGAGCGCTTGTGCGTGCCGTCGGCCGTCAGGTTGGCGAGCTTGCTGGCCTCGATCCAGGCAGAGATGGCGCCGGGATCGTCCGTGTCGGGCCGCTCGGGGCGGTAGTCGCCGCGGAGGTCGTAGCGGTAGTCGACAGGACGAAGGGCGCGGAGGAAGTCGAGGCCGAGAACGGTGTCGCGGACGTCGGCCTTGTCGCGCTCGTCGGAAAGATACTGAACGGATGGGCCTTTGACATAAGTGGAGGCGTTCCCGTCTCCGAGGATGACCTGGTTGCTGCCGGTGGCCTGGGCGTTGTAGCCGACGCCGGTGACGTTGGAGTACGTGGCGTTGGTGGAGAGGGCTGCGTCGCCGATGGCGGTGTTGTGGTTGACGGTGGTGGAGGCGGCGAGGGCGTTGTAACCGACGGCGGTGTTGCCCTGGCCGGTGGTGTTGCCGTTGAGGGCAAACCGTCCGATGGCGGTGTTGGCGGAGCCTGTCGAGTTCGCGGAGAGGGCTCTTGCACCGATGGCGGTGTTGTCGCCGTTGGTGGTGTTGGCGACGAGGGCCTCATAGCCGATGGCGGTGTTGTACCCGCCGAAGGTGTTGCTAACGAGGGCGCCGATCCCGATGGCGGTGTTGAAGCTGCCAGAGGTGTTCACGCCGAGGGCCTCACTGCCGACGGCGGTGTTATACCCGCCGGTGGTGTTGGTGAGGAGGGCGTCATAGCCGATGGCGGTGTTTTTGAAGCCGGTGGTGTTGGCGGCGAGGGCGCCGGTGCCGACGGCGGTGTTTTTGGAGCCGGTGGTGTTGACGGCGAGTGCGTTGTAGCCGAGCGCGGTGTTGAAGATGCCGGTGCTGTTCGTGTAAAGGGCGAAACTACCGACGGCGGTGTTTTCGAAGCCGGTGGTGTTGTCGGCGAGGGCGCCGAGGCCGACGGCGGTGTTGTTGTCGCCGGTGGTGTTGGCGGAGAGGGTAAGAATGCCGACGGCGGTGTTGTAGGAGCCGGTAGTGTCGGCGCGGAGGGCGCTTTCGCCGACGGCGGTGTTGCTCTGGCCGGTCGTCGTCTGATTGCCGGCCTGGTTGCCGACGAACAGGTTGCTGCTGGTGGCGATGACGCGCAGCACCTCGGCGTTCGCCGAGGTGACGAACCGGGCGAGCGGCGCGGACTAGCTGGCGGCGGCGCGGACGAGGAGCGGCGTGTCCGACGCGGAAGCGGCCTGCAGGGTCTTGTTGGAGAGCGTCTGGGTGGCGTCGGTGCCGACGAGGGTGGTGGAGGCGTTGGGCACGGCGAGAGTGCGGGTGGTGCCGACGGTGACGCCGGAGAGGTCGAAGGCGACGACCCTGGTGGCGTTGCTGGCGTTGGTGATGCGGAAGACGGCGTCGGAGACGACGTTCGGACCGACCGGGCCTGTGGCGCCGCGGGCGCCTGTCGCACCGGCAGCCCCAGCGGGGCCGGTGACGGTGGAGGCGGCGCCCGTGGCGCCCCGGAGGCCCTGGGAGCCGGTGGCGCCAGCCGCGCCGGTGGGGCCGTTGGCGGGGCCGGTGGGGCCGGTCGCGTCGGCGGCGCCCGCCTGGCCGGCGGGTCCGGCGGGTCCGGCCGCCCCGGCCGGCCCGGCGGAGCCAGCGGGTCCGGCCGGCCCCTGGGGACCGCGCGGCCCCTGGGGGCCGGGCTTGGGCTTGGCGGCGGCGACGCCGGGGCCAGCGGCGGGCGCCGGTTCGGCGCACGCGCCGTCGGCGCAGGACCGGGAGCGGCACTGGTGATCGTCGTCGCAGGGGCAGTCGAGCGGGCGGTCGCCGCCGGACTGGCAGCGGACCGGGAGGTCCTGGTTGCCGTTGCCGCCGCCGCTATTGCCATTGCCGTTGCCGTTGCCATTGCCGCCGTTGCGGTTCTGCTTGCGGCCTGCCGCGGCGGCGGCGGCGCCGGCGGTTGCGGGCACGGTCAGCGCGCCCAGCGCGGCGAGCGCCTAGCGGCGGCGCAGACGGGCGCCGAGCGCGTGCGAAACGCCGGAAGGGGTGTCCATGAAGATCGCTCCTGTGGGGTCTCCGCCGTGGCAGCGCAGCCCGGCAGGCGCCCGATGGCCCCGAAACATCGGTCATGGGTCATGCTACCGCGATAAGCCCAGTAGGAACACGCAGTTTCACAGGCAGTTTTGCTGGTGCATGCGGCAGAAACTGCCACCGGCGCCCGCGTTGGACGGCGCACCCGCCGCGTGGAGGCGCGCGCCCGCCCACGCCCCGCCTGCCGCGGCCCGGGCCTCGCGCGAGGTGCTGCGTGCCGCGTGCAACCCGACCCCCGGCCGCGGCCAACGTCGCCGCCTGGTTGCTACTCCGTCCGGCCCGGCGTGACCGAGCCGCGCGCCGTTTTCGGACCGCCGCCCGACCCCGCGGCGCGCCCGCCCCGGGTTGACGCGCTCGCCGCGACCCCACCCTCCGGGACGCACTGCGCCCAGATGGTGGCCTGGTACTGGGTGCTCGGCGCCCGGGTCGTGTCGAACCACACGCTCCATTTGCCCGAATCGCCGATGATGGGGAAATCGCCGAGATACGAGACCTTGCTGAGATCCGGCATGTTCCACAGGCCGCCCCCCACGGCGGCGTATCCTTCGGGACAGAAAATGGTGCAGACCTGGTCGGTGGTGGTGCTCCAGTTGCAGACGTACGTGTACACCTCGGCGGCGGCCGGGTCGAAAATTCCCGTACTGCCCTTCGGCCCCGCCGGTCCTGGCGGCCCCTGCACACCCTGCGGCCCCTTCGGTCCCTGCGGCCCCGCCGGACCGCGTGCCGGCTTCTTCCCCGCGGCGCCCGGCCGGTCCGCCTCCGCCTCCGCCGTCGCGGTTGCCGCCGACGTGGCCACGGCCCCGAGGATCGCGGCGAGCGCCGAGCGTCGGCCCGATCCTGACGTCAGCGATGCGGCGATCCGTGCGTGAAGCGGTCCCATGTCGATCTCCCCGGGATCGCCGTCATTGCCGGTCTCCTCGGACCCGGTCTCCAGGTGCAATCCCTTTCACCACCATCATCCACACCATGAACTATGCTGTAACCGCAGATTCATACGCAGTTTCAGAAACATCTTCCATGCCGCCCGGCCATGCCCCTACCCGCCGAACACCCCGGGCATCGGCAGGTACGCAACCTCCGGGTAGCCGAAGGCCGCCGGCCCCACCACCGCCAGCGCCTCCGGGGTCTTCAGCAGCGCCGGGGCCGGGATGCCCGCCACCGCCACCCGCATCCCGTACCGCAGCAGTTCGGTCGTGATCGGCTCGGCGGTGTCCTCGTCCACGATGCAGATCAGGTCCGGCACCACCGCCACCACCCGTCCCTCCCCGTCCCGGGCGATCAGGTTCTCGTTCTGGACGTCGATCCGCAGCGTCGCGCCCGCGTGCGCGCCCGTCCCCGCCAGCGCCAGCACCCCGCGGGCGAACCCGCCCGTCAGCCGCCGGTCCACGTCGGTGATCTTGCCGCTGAACAGGCGCGCCCCCCCCGCCACCCGCAGCGCGGCGTCCACCGGGCTGCCCGTCCTGTCGCGGCGGGCCGCCAGCACGGCCTCCCCGATCCGGATCGCCAGCGACACCGTTCCCGGCACCGCCGTCCGCCGCACCTCCGCGCCGCTCATCGGCGGGAAGGCGTAGCCCGCCGATCCCCCCATCTGGATGGTCACCGCGCGGGCGTACCGCTCCAGCGTGCGCGCGTCCTCCATCCCGGTGAACAGCACCGTGTGGCCGCGGGGATCGCAGATCGCCCCCGGGGTGGCCGGGATGCCGTAGATCGTGAACGTGTCCATCTGCAACTCGGGGAAGGCGCGGCCCATGCCGTCGCCGTCGATCACCGGGATGCCGGCCATCGCCGCCACCGCCATCGGGCGCATCGCGTTGGCCCCCCCGATCTCGCCGGGGATGACGTGCGTGAAGCGCCGCCCGAGATGGCGCTCCACCGCCCGCATCGCGTTCAGCGGCTCGTCCCCGCGGTAGATCCGCTCGTTGCTGACGATGGGCGCGCCCATGCCGCCGACCGTGGTCACCAGCGCATCGGCGGGCGTCTCCTCGAGGGAAACGACCCGGATCGCGCGGCCCGCCTTCAGGTGGCGCTGGCCGTCCAGTTTCCCGTTGTAGGGGTTGCCGCCGCCCCCGGTTCCGAGGATGCCGGCCCCGATGTACAGCGCTTCGAGGGTGTCGTGCCTGATCTCGTACATGGCGATTGCGCGCTCCCGCTGGTTGATCCGGGCCCCCGTGCCTGCCCTCTGCGCCCCCTCCCCGGCGGCCTCGTCGCCGCGCCGGGAGCGGGCGTCAGCCCCCGAACCGCCCCGGCATCGGCTGGTACGGAACCTCCGGATAGCCGAACGCCGCCGGCCCGATGATCGCCAGCGCCTCCGGGGTCTTCAGCATCTCCGGCGCCGGGATCGCGGTCACCACCACCCGCAGCCCGTAGCGGACGATCTCGGTGGTGATCGGCTCGGCGGTGTCCTCGTCCACCAGGCAGATCAGATCGGGAACGACCGCCAGCACCGCGCCCGATTCATCCCGCGCGATCAGGTTCTCGTTCTGGAAGTCGATGCGGAGCGTGCGGCCGGCGTCCGGCCCGCTCCCGTCGAGGTTCAGCACGCCGCGCGCGAAGCCGCCGACCAGGCGGCGCTCCACGTCCACGATCTTGCCGTGGAACAGCCGCGCGCCGCCCGCCGCCCGCAGCGCGGCGTCCACCGGGCTTTCGACGGCGCCGCGCCGGGCGCGGGCGTCCAGCACCGCCTCGCCGATGCGGATCGCCAGGCTGACCGTGCCCGCGATGACGGTCCGGCGCAGGTCGGCGGCGGTCATCGGCGGGAAGGCGTAGCCCGCCGAGCCGCCCATCTCGACGGTCACCACCCGGGCGTAGCGCTCGAGCGTCTGGGCGTCCGGGATGCCGTCGAACAGCACGACATGGCCGCGGGGGTCGGCGATGGCCGCCGGGGTGGCGCGCACGCCGTAGATGGTGAAGGTGTCCATCTGCAGTTCGGGGAAGGCGCGGCCCATGCCGTCGCCGTCGACCACCGGCAGCCCGGCGCGGGCGGCGACGATCATCGGGGCCATGCTGTTCGCCCCCCCGATCTCGCCGGGGAGGACGTGGCTGAAGCGCCGGCCGAGATGCGCCTCGAGGGCCCGCAGCGCGCGCAGCGGCTCCTCGCCGTGGGGCAGCCGCTCCACGCTCACGATGGGCGCGCCCATGTTGCCGACCGTGGTGACGAAGGCGTCGTCCGGCACCTCGTCCAGCGAGACGACCCGGATGCTCCGCCCGGCCCGCAGCTGTTCGAGACATTCGAGCTTGCCGATGTAGGGGTTGCCGCCGCCGCCGGTGCCGAGGATGCCCGCCCCGATGGCGAGGGCTTCGAGCATCTCCTGGGTGACCTCGAACATGACGCTGGACCAGCCTCCGGGCGACGCGGCACTGCGGCGGTGCGGTCGGGTTGCCGCGCCGGTAGCATCGCACAGCCCGCCGGGGCCGGGCCTCTCACAGGCGGCGTGCTATCATCCAAATGCTCCCTCGCGGAACGGAATCGCGACACTGGCGACCCGCCGCGCGGGAGGGCGAACCGTGCCTGCAACGGCCAAGCGAGGGTGTCCCGACATGAGTCTCCGGATCGGAATCGACGTCGGCGGAACGAACACGGACGCGGTGCTGATGGACGGCCTGAAGGTCGTCTCCAAGATCAAGACGCCGACCACCGCGGACGTCACCAGCGGGATCACCGCCGCCCTGGAGCACATTCTCACCTCCTCCGGCACGCCGACCTCGGCCGTGGCCGGGGTGATGATCGGCACCACCCACTTCACCAACGCCGTGGTCGAGCGGAAGCGGCTGGACCAGACCGCCATCATCCGGCTCGGCCTCCCGGCCACCCTCGCCCTGCCGCCGATGGTGGACTGGCCCGATGACCTCGCCGAGACGCTGGGCCGCAACGCCTGGCTCGTCCACGGCGGCCACGAGTTCGACGGCCGCGAGATCTCCCCGATGGACCCCGAGGAGATCCGGGCGGCCGCCCGCGAAATCCGGGCGAAGGGGATCACCGCCATCGCCATCTCCTCGGTCTTCTCCCCGGTCAACACCGGCATGGAGGAGGCCGCCGCCGCCATCGTCCGCGAGGAGATCCCCGGGGCCTCCATCACCTGCTCCGCCGAGATCGGCCGCGTCGGCCTGCTGGAGCGGGAAAACGCCGCCATCCTCAACGCCTGCCTCCGCCGCCTCGCCCGCGAGACGGTGGCGGCCTTCAAGCAGGCCATCGCCAGCATGGGCATCACCGCCCCGCTCTACCTCACCCAGAACGACGGCACCCTGATGAGCGCCGAGTTCGCCGAGCAGTACCCGGTCCTCACCTTCGCCTCCGGCCCGACCAACTCCATGCGCGGGGCGGCCTTCCTCTCCGGCCTCAAGGACGCGATGGTGGTCGACGTCGGCGGCACCACCTCCGATGTCGGCGCGCTCACCCACGGCTTCCCCCGCGAGGCCAGCGTCGCGGTCGACATCGGCGGCGTCCGCACCAACTTCCGGATGCCGGATGTCTACAGCTTCGGCCTCGGCGGCGGCACCCTCGTCAAGGGCGGCGTGGACGATCTCGTGATCGGCCCCCAGTCGGTCGGCTACCGCATCACGAAGGAGGCCCTCGTCTTCGGCGGCGATACGCTGACCACCACCGACGTCGCGGTCGCGGCGGGGGTCGCCGAGATCGGCGACGCCGGCAAGGTGCGCCACCTCGACCCCGCCCTCGTCGCCGCCGCGATGGACCGCATCCAGGCCATGAGCGAGGCCGCCGTGGACCGCATGAAGACCAGCGCCGAACCGGTGCCGGTAATCGTGGTCGGCGGCGGCAGCGTCCTGATCGCGAAGCCCATCGCCGGCGCGTCCGAGATGGTCAAGCCCGAGCATTTCGAGGCGGCCAACGCCGTGGGCGCGGCCATCGCCCAGATCTCCGGCGAGGTCGACCGCGTCTACTCCCTCTCCGGCATGAGCCGCGAGGCCGCCCTCGACGACACCAAGTCCGAGGCCCGCGCCAAGGCGATCGAGGCCGGCGCCGACCCCGGCACCGTGCAGATCGTGGACGTGGAGGACGTCCCCCTCGCCTACCTGCCCGGCAACGCCACCCGCGTGCGCGTCAAGGCCGTGGGAGACCTGCGGCTGGTGGGGTGAGCGGGGGTATCGGGTACCGGGTACCGGGTATCGGGTGTGGGGTACCGGGTATCAGGTACCGGGGGCCAACCGGTCGGTCCAATGGCCCCGAAGTCCAGCCCCCGGCCCCGAGCCCGCGACCTCGATTCCCCCGGTACCCGATACCTGATACCCGATACCCCCTTGGAGCCTCCAATGCGGACCATTTCGGCAACGACCCTCGATGACATCGCGCTCGGCGCGGCGGTGCTGGGCACCGGCGGCGGCGGCGATCCGTACATTGGAAAACTGATGTCGCAGGCTGCGCTGCGGGCGCACGGCGACGTGACCATGCTCGACGCCGCCGAACTGGACGACAACGACCTCGTGGTCCCCTCGGCGATGATGGGCGCGCCGACGGTGATGCTCGAGAAGATCCCCCGCGGCTCGGAGATCGTCTCGGCCTTCAAAGCCCTCGAGGCCTACCTCGGGCGCCCCATCCGCGCCACCATGTCCGCCGAGGCTGGCGGCCTCAACTCCACCACCCCCTTCGCCGTCGCCGCCGAACTCGGCATCCCCATCGTCGACGCCGACATGATGGGCCGCGCCTTCCCCGAACTCCAGATGTGCGTCCCCGCCCTCTACGGCGTGACCGCCACCCCGATGGCCATCGCCGACGAAAAGGGCAACAACGCCATCATCAACACCGTCTCCAACAAGTGGACCGAGACGCTGGCCCGCACCCTGACCATCGACATGGGCTGCGTGGCGATGATCGCCCTCTACCCGATGACCGGGAAGCAGGTGAAGGAGTACTGCTGCCTCGGCACCATCTCCATCCTCGAGCACATCGGCGTCACCATCCGCGCGGCCCGCGCGGAGCACCGCGACCCGGTGGAGGCCGTCCGCGCCGTGACCGACGGCGCGATCATCTGGCGGGGCAAGGTGGCCGACGTCGAGCGCCGCACCGAAACCGGGTTCGCCCGCGGCGTGGCCTCGATCGCCGGAACCGGCGAGCACGCGGGCACGCTGCGGGTCGATTTCCAGAACGAGTTCCTGATGGCCCGGACCGACCGCCGCGTGCTGGCCACCACCCCGGACCTGATCACCATGCTCGACGCCGAAACCGGCGAACCGATCACCACCGAAGGCCTGCGCTACGGCTTCCGGGTGGTCGTCCTCGCCATGCCCGGCGACCCCCGCTGGCGCACCCCCGAAGGCCTCGCCGCGGTCGGCCCCGGCTACTTCGGGTACGACGTGCCCTACATCCCCATCGAGGAGCGGCTGCGCGAGGCGTAGCGGGCGATCCCGCTTCACGCTCCACCCCGCTGCCGTCGCTCCTGTGCCGTATGCCCCTGCCGCTGCGGTATCGTCCTCGCGTCATCGTGCCCTGCGGGGCGTTCGCGCCGGAGCCACCCCATGCCCACCATCGAAGCGGTCGATTTTTTCTACCTCTCCATGCCCGAGGTTCTCGACATCGGCGACGGCAGCCAGGACCTGCTGCTGGTCCGCCTGCAGGCTGGCGAGCATGTCGGCTGGGGCGAGTGCGAGGCCGCCCCGCTGCCCTCCATCGCCGGGCTCGTCTGC
>JBJTKE010000408.1:0-1560 GCA_046096285.1 Chloroflexota bacterium | reverse complement strand
GAGGTGGAGCGGCTGCTGAGCGGCATCGAGGGGGGGGTGCTGACGGGGCCGTTCATGCAGGGGCCGGCCGCGCGCGATGCGGGAGGCCCCGGGATGCAGGCGGCCACGCCCTGCCGCCCGCCGGTTGCCGCCGCGCGGGAGATCGCGGGGCGGCCGCTGGGGGCCGCCGGGCAAGCGCCGGCAGGGTGGTTCGCGGCGCTGCAGCCGCCGCCGGACGCGATGGAGCCGCGAATCTCGGTGCTGCTGCCGACGCGGGGGCGGCCGGACCCGCTGGCCCGCTCTATCGGCACGCTGCTGGACCGGGCGCTGCACCCGGAGGCGATCGAGATCCTGCTGGCGGTCGACCGGGATGACGCGGCGACGCTGGCGGCGCTGGGAGGGATGCCGGCGCAGGTGCGGGCGGTGGTGGTGGAGCGGCGTGGGTATGCGCGGCTGCACGAGTACATGAACCTGTTGGCGCGGGAGGCGTCGGGGTACTGGACCGTGATGTGGAACGACGACAACCTGATGGAGACGCGGCACTGGGACGAGGTGATCTGCCGGGAGCCGGATTGCATCGGCGCGCTGCTGAGCGCGCACAGCCCGGGGAACGTGACGCCGGTGATCCCGCGGCGGTGGCTGGCGGTGCTCGGGCGCTACAGCGGCCACCATCACAACGACTCCTGGTGGGACTGGATGGCGAAGCCGCTGGGGCTGTCGCGGGTGCTGGAGGTGGAGTTCGTCCACGACCGGGCCGACCTGACCGGGAACAACGAGGACGCCACCTGGCGGGAGCGGGTGGTCGATGGCGAGAGCTTCCTTTCGGAGGGGACGCAGGAGGCGATCCGGCAGGAGGGGCGTCGCCTGCAGGCGTGGATCGCGTTCGAGCAGGCGCTCGCCGGGGAATCGGCCGCCGCCGTGCAGGGAGGAGCGTGAGATGACGGGACCGCCGCAGGGATTGGCGCATGCGCCGGGGGCGTGGCGTGAGGCGAGCCCGGGCCGGGCGTGACCCGGGATCCCGGCAGGCAGGAAAGGGAGTTCGCGCAAGGGGCCGTTCGTGCTGGAGTTCGACACCGTCTTCCATCTGACGCGCACCGCATGGGACCACGGCGACCTTGCCGGCGGCCGGTTCGCCTGTGACCGGCTGCGCTCGATGCCCGAGGCCAATCCGGGCATCGTCGAGGACGCGCGAAGGAACTCCTGCTTCTACACGGTCAGCTTCGGCTCGTTCGCGCGGGACTTCGTTGCCCACCGGATCGATGCCGGGGCCGAGGGCGCGATCGACGCGCCAACGCTGGCCCACGACGGCGACGGATTGCTGGCGCTCGCGCGGATCGGGACGGGAGACGGGGTGCGCTGGCGGTGGATCGCGCTCGACGCCCGTGGCGCGCCGCGCGGGGACTCCGGCGAGGTGGCCGGCGCCTGGCAGCCGGAGGGCTGGGACCTCGCCGGCGTGCAGGCGCTTTGCGGCGGGGGCGAGGTGACGCTCTCGGGCGTGGCCGTCCCCCGGGACGGCGTGTTGCCGCGGCTGGCGATCGGCTCGCTGGAGGCGGGGGCGCGGGCGTTCGGGGCGGCGCGGCT
>JBJTKE010000407.1:0-2311 GCA_046096285.1 Chloroflexota bacterium | reverse complement strand
CCAGACATGGACCAGGAACGCTTCGACGCGGCGCTGCGGGCGCTGCAGGCAGGAACGACCCGGCGGGCCGGGCTGGCGGGCATGGTAGGGGTGTTGCTCGGCGGTCTGAATGCATCGGTGGCGCAGGGGTCCGGCGCACGGGCCAATCGGGAGGGATTTGAAACCCAGGGACCCTGCGGTGACGGCGGGCAAAAAGCCAACACGTGCCGCAAGGACTCGAAGTGCTGTACCGACTACTGTGCCGGCGGCGTGTGCCGCTGCAAGCCCAACTGGATGAAGTGTGCAAAGGGCGCCCACTGCTGTTCCAGAGTCTGCGCCAGCAATGGCCGGTGCGATGGCGGGACCAAGCCGGAGGGCTCCTCCTGCCGGGAAGACTTCAACTGCGACGATGGGCTGGCCTGCATCAGCGACAAATGCGTCAAATCGCCAAAAGCGAAGTGCAAGAAGCAGAACTGCCCCGGGTGCTGCGAGGGGACGACCTGCCGGGGGGGCGCGACGACAGCTGCGTGCGGCGCAAACGCGACCGTGTGCCTCAGGTGCACGCGTGGATCGACGTGCATCAACGGCGCCTGTCTCTCGACGTCGCCCTGCACGGCGGCGACCTGCCCGAACGGCTGCTGCCAGAATGGAACCTGCAAGGCGGGCACGCAGGACAGCGCCTGTGGAACTGGTGGCGCGGCCTGCGCGGCCTGCTCCGGCGGCAAGACCTGCCAGGCGAGACGCTGCCAGGCGGGAGGCGGGTGCTCGGCGGCGAGTTGTCCCAATGGCTGCTGCCAGAATGGAACCTGCAAGCCGGGCACGCAGTCCGATGCCTGCGGAACGGGCGGCGCGGCCTGTGCGGCCTGTTCCGGGACCACCCCGTACTGCGCGGCGGGCGTGTGCGCCCCCCCTGCCTGGGCCTACCAGACGCAGATGGGAACCGGGGGGCAGGGATCGGGCGCCGATGAGTTGTGGAGCCCAAGAGGAGTCTGGGTTGATGCGGATGGGCTGACCGCCTGGATCACGGACTCTGCCAATAACCGCGTGGTCGTCTGGACGCGCCCGGACGCGAACAGCACAACCTGGACCTACCAGACGCAGCTGGGCACGGGAACAGCAGGGTCCGGCACCAACCAGTTCAAAGGCCCATATGGCGTCTTCGTCTCGGCCGACCGGCTGACCGCCTACATCGCCGACAGCAACAATCACCGGGTAGTGGTCTGGACCCGGCCCGACGCGAGCAGCACGTCCTGGGCGTACGAAACCCAGATGGGTACAGGAACCCCCGGGTCCGGCAATACACAGTTCACTGAACCGGTGAGGGTCTTCGTTTCCGCGGACGGCCTGACCGCCTACATGGCGGATTGGGGCAACAATCGCATCGCGATCTGGACCCGGCCGGATGCCAACTCCCTGAACTGGGCCTACCACAGTCAGATGGGAACGGGAACCTCCGGATCCACCCAGACGACGTTCGACCAACCCTTCGGCGTCCGGGTATCGGGCGATGGTCTGACTGCCTGGATCGCGGACACCTACAACAAACGCATCGCCGTGTGGACCCGACCCGATGCCGGGAGCACGGCCTGGGCGTACCAGACGCAGCTGGGCACGGGGACCTGGGGCTCCGGCAACAACGAGTTCGCGCTGCCCCAGGGCGTCTGGGTTTCCGCCGACACCCTCACCGCCTGGGTCGCGGATACGTTCAACTCACGAATCATGATCTGGACCCGGCCGAATGCGGCAAGCACCACCTGGGCCTTCCAGACGAAACTGGGCACGGGAACAGGACAATCGAGCAACGACTCTTTCAATTTCCCCACCGATGTGTTCGTCTCCGGTGACGGCCTGACCGCATGGGTCGCGGACAACAACAACAACCGTATCGCGATTTGGGCCCCGGACGGTCCGTAATCCGGGCGTGCGGATGGGACGCGTTTTCCTGCTCGCTCGGTGGGGGTCGCGCGGATCGGGCAACCGTGGATCGTGAATCGTGATCGACCGGGGCGGCCGGAGCGCCGCACCGGGAATCGTCCAGAGGGAAGGAGCAGAGGATGGACCAGGAACGCTTCGACGCGGCGCTGCGGGCGCTGCAGGCAGGAACGACCCGGCGGGCGGGGCTGGCCGGGATGCTCGGCGTGCTGCTGGGCGGCGCGGGGCTGGCATCGGGGACGGGAGACGCGGCCGCGGCCGGCCGCGACGGCTCGGGTGGAGACGGCGATCAGGACACGCGAGAGCACGAGCGGGAGCACGAGCGAAAGGCCCCGGTGCGTGACCGGGAGCGGGCCGGCGCGCAGGGGGGGAGGCGGGGTGGGCGTCGTGGGGCGGTGCC
>JBJTKE010000406.1:0-7314 GCA_046096285.1 Chloroflexota bacterium | reverse complement strand
CTCCGGCTCCCGTCCCACCCGGCGGGCCGACTCCCCGGGAACGGCCGGGGAGCGACGGGGCCAGGAGAGGGGTCGGGAGCGGGTTCAGGCGGGAAGCACGAAGGCGGCTTTGGAGACGTCGATCTTCTCCGGGATCAACTGGAGTTCGAAGAAGGCGTCGGCGAGCTGTTGCTGCTCGGCGATGATCTCCGGGGTGATCGGGCCGATGCCGTAGACGGCGCGCTCCTCGACCGCCCGCGTGATCTCGAAGGGCAAACCGGTCTCGGCGGCGACCGCCTGCGCGACCTCGTCCGGGTGGGTGTCCACCCAGCCCTCGGCCTCGGTCAGCACCTCGGCAAACGCCTTGAGCGCATCGACGTGTTCGGTGGCGAAGGCGCGGGAGGCTTCGTAGAAGCTCCGGTTCTTGTTGCCGACGTCGCCATCGGTGACGAGGATGCGGGCGCCGGTGGTCTTCTCCTCGGCGGCGAGATAGGGGTCCCAGATGGACCAGGCGTCGAGGCTGCCGCCCTCGAAGGCGGCCTTGGCGTCCGCCGGGGCGAGAAAGACGGGTTCGACGTCGGCATAGTCGACGCCGCCGGCGCGCAGGGCGAAGACGAGGAGTCCGTGGGCGCTGGAACCCTTGGTGACACCGATCTTCTTGCCCTTCAGGTCGGCTGGCGACTGGATGGCCGAGTCTTTCGGCACGAGGATGCCCTGCCCTGTTGGCGCGGCGGCGGTGGCGAGCACGTAGACGAGATCGGTGCCGGCGGCCTGCGCGAAGATGGGCGGCGGGGCGCCGGTGGTGCCGACATCGAGGCTGCCGGCGTTCAGCGCCTCGAGGAGCGGCGGCCCGGCCGGGAACTCGAACCAGGAGACGGTGTAGCCCAGCGGCTTCACCTTTTCCTCGAGCAGTCCCTCCGTCTTGACGTAGATGAGGGTGGCCGAGCCCTTCTGCCAGCCGACCCGCAACTCGCCACCCGCGGCGGATGCCGGCGACGGGATGCGGCTGAATGGCGCGGCCAGGGCGGCTCCCGCGGCGCCGAGCACGAGCGGGCGGCGGGCAATCCGGCGGTTCATGGCGTGGGTCACGTTCGTAACTCCTTGGCGAATGCCGTGATCGGGATCGGTGGATGGGTGGCCCGGCAGGAATGCCGGAACGCTCGCTTCGGAGGTCTGCGCCGCTGACAGGGTTTGGGCCGGGAGCACTCCGTCCGATGCGTCCACCGGTCCGGGTTGCATGTGCGTGCCATTCCCTGCGTCGACTGTGGCGCGGCGCGCGCCTGGCGTTCCAGCGGGGTCCCTGTCGCTCCCCCTCGTCGTTTGTCCACTAATTCGGTGGACATATCAGGATGGTAAGGAATAGCCCGCCTGCTGTCAACCCCCCCTCCTCCATCGGCCTCTGTACCGATGCCCGGTCGGTCCCTCGGCGCCCGCGGAGGGGTCGCTCTGGCGGCGGCGAGTCCCCCGCGATCGGGGCGCGGACCATTGACCCGGATCGCCCGAATCGCCGACGGGCGGCGGCTGCGGGACGGGCCGGTCGGCAGACCACGCCAGAGGGACGATGTCGGGAGACGACGGCGGCCGGGCGCGTCATTGCGCCCGGCCGGGATGGGAAGGTTGGCGCATGCCGCGGTCTGGCCCGCATCCGGGCCGCGTGGATCAGCGCGCGGCGGCCTGCGCGGGCTGCGCCGAATGCGCCTCAGCCGCGCCGGTAGCGACCGGGAGCCCGGCGGCGAGCCAGGCCGAGGTTCCTCCCTCCAGGTTGATCACCCGGGGCAGGCCGAGGTCGGCGAGAAAGATCCCCGCCCGGCGGGACCGCCGCCCCGCCTGGCAGATGACCACGATCTCGCGGTCGCGCGGGAGGTCCGCGATGCGCGTCGCAAGGTCGCACTGCGGCAGGTTCACCGCGCCCGGAACGTGGGCGACGGCGAACTCCTCCGGTTCGCGGACGTCGAGCAGGAAGGCGTCAGGGTGCGCCGCGAGGTCCCCCGGCGCGATGCCGGCGATCTCCGAGCGATCCACCGGCATCGCCCAGGCGGCGTCGGCCAACCCGCGGTTGGTGGCCTCGATGGCGGTCATGTTCAGCGGGCGCGGAGGGACGGAGCCGGTCAGGTAGCGCACGAACTCCGCCTCGGAGAGGGCGGCGACCGGGTTGAACCGCCGCTCGTAGCCGATGGTCGACATGGCCATGCCGTTGAGAGCGCCCCCGCAGGGACCCTCGAAATGACCCGGCAGCACGATCACCCAGTCGTCGAGGGCGAGCAGGCGCTGGATCGAGCGGTACTGCTGCAGGGGGTCGCCGCCGCCGAAGTCTGGGCGCCCGGCATCGCCGGCCAGCAGGGAGTCGCCGGTGAGGACCGCGACCGGATGCGGGCCGCGGGCGGGGTCGGTCAGCAGCAGGGACATCATCTCGGCACGGTGGCCGGGCGTGTGGAAGGCCTCGATGCGGACGCCGCCGAGATCGACTTGGCCGCCGTCGGCGAGCGGCGTGAAGGGGTAGGCGACGCGGGCGTCGCGGTGGAGGTGGATCGGCGCGCCGTGCCGCTCCGCCAGCGTCCGGGCCCCGGAGACGTGGTCGGCGTGGGTGTGGGTGTCGATGATGGCGTGCAGGGCGTAGCCGCGTTCCCGCAGCACGCGGTCATACGGGGCGGTGTCGATGGCGGGATCGACGATGGCGGCGCGGCCGGTGGCCGTGTCGGCGATGAGGTAGGAGGCGCAGCCGTGATGATCGGCGAGAAACTGCTGGAGGTACATGGGAGGCTCCTGGCGCGAACGGATCAGGCGTCGAGGTAGACCGGCCTGCCGCACGGATTGGCCGCGTCGGACGCGCCGCGCCGCAGATCCTGGCGGTTGGCGGCGGCGATGCGGGCGATGGCGCCTGCGAGGCGGTCGGCGTCGTCCTGGGTGTTGTAGAGGTAGAAACTGGCGCGGATCACGCCGTCGAGACCGAGGGCGTCGAAGAGCGGGTGGCAGCAGTGGCGGCCGGCGCGGACGGCGATGAAGTCGTCGTCGAGCGCGGCGGCGACGGCCACCGGGTCGAGTCCGTCGAGCGTGAAGGCCACGATGCCGCTGCGGAATGCGGGATCGGCCGGGCCGTGAATGCGCACCCCGGGGATCTCTGAAAGGCGTCCGCGCAGCGATTCGGCGAGGCTGGCGGTGTGGGCGTGGATGGCGTCGAGCCCGACGGCGCGGAGAGAGTCGGCGGCCGCGCCGAGCCCGATGGCCTCGGCGACGGCCGGCGTTCCTGCCTCGAACCGCTCGGGCACGTCGGCGAAGGTCGAGCCCCCGGGGGTCACCAACCGGACCATGCCGCCGCCAGCCATGAACGGGGGCATGGCCTCCAGCAGGGGCAGGGCGCCGTACAGGATGCCGGAGCCCATCGGCGCGGCCATCTTGTGCCCGGAGCAGGCGAGGAAGTCGCAGCCGAGGTCCTGGACGTCGACCGGCTGGTGGGGCACCGCCTGGGCGCCGTCGACGACGGTGACGGCGCCGGCGGCGTGGGCGCGGCGGATGACCTCGCGGGCGTCGGTGACGGAGCCGACCGAATTGGAGGTCATCGGGAAGCAGAGCGCCTTGGGTTCCCGGGCGAGGACGCGGTCGAGGTCGTCGAGATCGAGGCGGCCATCGGGGGTGATGCCGACATGGAGGATGGTGGCGCCCTTTTCGGCGGCCAGCAGTTGCCAGGGGACGAGATTGGAGTGATGGTCGAGGGTGGTGACGGCGATGCGGTCGCCGGGGCCGATGGCGGAGCGGCCCCAGCTGTGGACGACGAGGTTGATCGCCTCGGTGGTGTTGCGGACGAAAATGCAGGAGCGGGGGGAGGCGGCGTTGATGAGCGCGGCGACCTGCTCGCGGGCGCGCTCATACTTGCTGGTCGCGAGGTCGGAGAGGGCGTAGCGCCCACGGTGGATGTTGGCGTTGGCGGTGCGATAGTGCTGGTCGACGGCCTGCAGCACGGCGAGCGGTTTCTGGGAACTGGAGGCGCTGTCGAGGTAGACGAGCGGGTTGCCGCGGTCATCGCGCTGGTCGAGGATCGGGAAATCCTGGCGGATGCGGGCAGCGTCGAACGGAGGCGGCTGGAGGGTGGCGACGGAGCCGGAGGCGGTGACGGAGAGCGCGGAATCGAGCATCGACGTTCCTTCCGGGAGGCGCGCGCGGCGGGGACGTGCGCCAGCGTAGACGTGGGGACTGTATCGAATTCCTGTTTGTCTGTCAATATAGTAGACAATAGGTGCAGATGGACCGTCGCCCGCCCGGCCGCGGGCACGAGTTCTTCGTGGCGGTCCGGGACGGCGGCACGGGGTTTGGCCGGAGGGCACGCTCCGGCGGCGTGGCATGGGGCGGCCCGGCCCGGGGGCCGTCGCCGCCGGGTCCGGTTCCCGGGGCCCGGATTCCCGGCGGCTCAGGGCGCGGCGGTCAGGGCTGGAGGTTCCGGGTGATCTCGTCGAGCGCCCGGCGCAGCCGCACCCGCTCGGCCTCGTTGAGTTCGGCGAGATCGGCCTTCGCCGCGGCTCGCGCGAGGTTCGCCGAAACGTCCTCGACCATGCGGAGGACGTCGAGCGCGCGATCCCGCGGGGTGCGGGTCCGCGACGCCGGGCGCACGGCCCGGAGGCCCCCGGGGTCGGCGGACGGCTCCGGCAGTGGCCGCAGGCCGGACGCATTCCGGGCGTCCTCCCCCGCCGGGGCGAGTCTCGCGAGGCCGGCCAGCCGCTCGCCGGTCCGGCGCGCTCCGCCCGGGCCGCCAGCCGCGGGGGCGAAGCCTTCTTCGGGCTGCTCCAGCCCCGCCGCCGCGTCCGACGCATCGGCCGCCCGCTCCGCGGCCGCAGCCGTGGCCGTGATCGGGATCGTCCGCGCCGCGGCATCGCCCCCGGCGGGCGGCGGATCGGCCCGGTGGGAGAGCGCGAGCTTCAGCGCCTTGAGGTCCTTGGCGACCAGTTTCCCGTCGACGATAGCCGCGGCGATCGCGCGCAACTCCGCCACGTCGAGGCCGTGGTGGGGGTTCAGGAAGGCGTTGGCGGTGGTGAGATCGATCTCCCCCGCCTGGGCGGCGAGCCGGACCGGCGAGTCCTCGGCGAGGCGCAGCAGATCGAGCCGGTTGGCCACGTAGCCGCGGCTCTTGCCGGTGTAGAGCGCGATGTCCCGGATCGGGAGGTCCATGGTTTCCCGCATCCGCTGGAAGGCGACCGCTTCCTCCCACGGGGTGAGCCGGACCTGGGTCTGGTTCTCCATGTAGGCGATGAGCGCCATTTCCCGGTCGCTGCGTTCGACGATGCTGACCGGGATGGTCCGCTCGTTCGCCAGGGACGCGGCCTGCCAGCGGCGGTGCCCGAAGGTGATCTGGAGCGATCCGGCGGGGTCGCCGGGGTTGTGCCGGGCCTCGATGGCGCCCATGAACCCGTACGCCTTGATCGAGTCCCGCAGGCGCATGAGTTCGGCCTGGTCCATCTCCTGCCGGGGCTGCCACGGGTTGGGTTCCAGTCGCTCGATGGGCACCCGCTCCACCTTGCCGGTGGACCGCGCGAACCGCGCCGGCTTGCCCAGGGGCGAAAGCGTCTCGACGGCCATGTCCTCTCCGTTGCCTGCGGGACAACCACTCCGGGGATGTGTACCAGTGTCCGGACGGGGTGTCAACGATCCGGCGAGGCCGGGGTGTCCTTCCGAAGGACAGCCCGATGGCGGGCCTCGAGACCCCTCCCCTGCGGTGCACATCGCGCGGGCCGGAACGGACGCGGTCCCGGTACGAGCGGATTGGCCGGTCCGGCCCGCGCCCGACCTCCCAACCGCGGCTCCGGGCCGGGCGAGGTCGAGCGCCACGCGTTCCTCGCCCGGCGGTGGACGGCAAAGACCGGGGCGCCCCATGCCGTCCAGCCTGGACGGACTGCGCCGAGGTTGTCCTTCCGAAGGACAGGCGGGCACCGGACTGCCCGGCCTCCTCCCCTGCCCCGTCGCCATCCGTGTGGCGCTTCTGCCGCCGCTTCCGTTCCGCGGTAGGCCAAGGGTGCTCGGGGCGGGTGCCCGCTGGGCGCCGGGAGGGCCGGTTCGCCATCGTCGGCTGATTCCCGGGCTGTCCGGGGTGGTTTTGGCCCGGTCGAACCGTCGGCCTGATCTCCTCCCGAACGCTTTGCGGATAACAATGCGGGAGTCCTCGCCTCATTGCCGCAGGCGCATGCATGTCGAGAGCCGGTAGATGCCTGCGCGGACGTGGCGTATCGGGTGATGGGCCGCCGGATACGTGGTGAAAAGGCGGTTCCGGTTTCGCCCGAGGATGGTTTCCTGCGGCGGGAGAAAGTTGTCGGCATTGCGCCCGGCCCATCGCCCGGTCGCGCGGTCGGCGTGCTCTGGTGGCGGCGCGTGGTGGCTGGCCGGAGGTTCAGCCTGAGGCCGCCGGGGAATCGTGGCGCTCGCGAACGGGAGCGGCGGACATGGAACCCGGGTTCGCTCCGGCGAGGCTCGCCGCCGCTCTTCCCTGCCCGCCCCCACCGGCGCGCCCGCCGCCGTACCGCCCGGCCGCCCGGCCGCGGCGTCGCGCACTCGCTTTGCGGCCGCATGGTCGCTTGCGGATAACGTGTTGCTCGCCGGATGCGGCCGCGGATGCTGGCTTGCCCCGGCCCGGTCCCGGGGCGCAGAGGGCGTCGGGTTGCTCGTTGGGCGGCATCGTCAGGTCGCGGCAGCGGGGAGCGTTCCGGCCGCGGCGGAGGTCATCCCGGTGGCGCGGTTGGAGTGCCCATGCCGGGCATCTCCAGCGTCGGGTTGCGCCCACGACGCATGGTGCGGCCACGGCCTGCGCCGCTCCCGGGTGTACAGGAGTTATCCGCAATCGTGCACCATGCCGAAGCACGCACCAGCGTCCGGCCGCGGCGCCGGCCGGGCCCTGGGTGCGCGGCTGTCCTTCCGAAGGACAGGGCTCCGGCCTGGCGCGGGATCGGTCCGGGCCGCGGCGGCGGTCCGGGTTGTCCTTCGGAAGGACAAGGCTCGCGTCCCGGCTGCGCCGTGGTTGCGGTGGCAGACGTGCGCGATCCCGGGCCTTGCGACGGCATGGCCTGGCGATGCGCCGGGGCCCGGAGGTGGCCACCGCTCCGCCGACGTGCTCCGGCGGCCGGGAGACGAGTTCGCAGGAACGGGTCCCGTCGCCCGGCCCGGAAACCCGGCAGGCCGGCCGGTCGAAGGGCCCGCGGTTCACCCTCGGACCCGCACCCGATGAACCTTCATTCCGGACCTGGCATCCGCCCCGAACCGCTTCGCACCGCGGCAGGTTCGGAATCTGCGGGTTCCGACACCGGCAACGCTCGCCCGCCAGGCGCGGGATCGCCCGATCTCGCCCTTGCCGTCACGAAG
>JBJTKE010000405.1:0-2253 GCA_046096285.1 Chloroflexota bacterium | reverse complement strand
GGGCGACGCCGAGCGCCTGACCCTCGGCCGCGACCACATCGGCGCCGAGTTCGCCCGGCGGCTTCAGCAGCCCGAGCGGCACGGGGTATGCGCCAGCGACAAGCAACCCGCCGGCCGCGTGCGCCGCGTCCGCCATCGCCTGCAGATCCTCGATGCCGCCGAAGAAGTTGGGATACTGCACCACCAGGCAGGCGAGATCATCGGTGAGGGCGTCGCGAACGTCATCGACCGTCGTCACGAAGCCGCGGGACGGCATCGGGAGTTCGACCAGATCGACGGGCAGGCCGCCGAGATAGGTCCGCAGCACCTCGCGATAGGACGGGTGGACGGTGCCGGCGACGACGACTCGCCGCTTCTTCTTGCTGCTCGACACCGTGACCAGGGCGCCCTCGGCGAGCGCGGTGGCGCCGTCGTACATCGAGGCGTTGGCGACCTCGGTGCCGAGCAGGCCCGCGACCATCGTCTGAAACTCGTAGATGGTCTGCAGGGTGCCCTGCGCGACCTCCGGCTGGTAGGGGGTGTAGGCGGTGTAGTACTCGCCGCGCGAGATGATCTGGTTGACGGTGGCCGGCACAAAGTGCTGGTAGGAGCCCGCGCCGAGGAAGGTCTTGCCGGGAGCCGGCGCGATGTTGCGGGCGGCCAACTCCTGCATGCGGTTGACGGCCTCCATTTCGGTCAACTGGCGCGGCAACTGGAGGTCGGGGAAGCGGACCCGTTCCGGAATCGGCGCGAAAAACTCATCGACCGAGGCGACGCCGGCGGCGGCCAGCATGGCCGCCCGGTCCTCGGCGGTATGGGGGTTGAAGGTCATCGTGCACGCACCCTCTCACTCGGCCGGCGGACTGATCGCCGCCGGGCACGGTCAGTGTGAGCTTTCGCCCGCGAACTCGTCGTACTGTCCCGCGCCCATCAGCGCGTCGAGCCGGGACGGGTCGTTCACCCGGATGCGGAGCAGCCAGGCAGCATCGTAGGGGGAGGAATTGACGAGTTCGGGCGAGGCGATGGCGTCCTCGTTCCGCTCGACCACCTCGCCGTCGATCGGCGAGTAGACGTCGGAGGCGGCCTTGACCGACTCCACGACGCCGAGCGGGGAATCGGCCTGCACGGCGTCTCCCACCTCGGGCAGTTCGAGGTAGGTGATGTCGCCGAGTTCGGTCTGGGCGTGGTCGGAGATGCCGATGGTCACGGTGTCACCGTCGAGACGCACCCACTCGTGGGTGCGGGTGTACCGGAGGTTTGCGGGAGAGGACATGCTTCACTCCTGTCGGTCGGGACCGGCGCGCTGGCCCTGTGCGCTACCGGTCGCGCTTGTAGAACGGAACCTTGACCTGTTCGGCTCGCAAAGGCTTGCCGCGGACGATGACGTCGAGCGGCTTGCCGACCCCGGCGGCCCCCCGCTCGATCAGGGCAAGGCCGATGTTTTCGCCAAGCGTAGGCGACATCGCGCCGCTCGTCACCTGTCCGACCACCCGGCCGTCCACCGCCACCTCGTAGCCGTGGCGGGGCGAACCGCCGCGATCGAGCAAGCGGAAGCCGACGGTGCGCCGGGGAGGCCCCGCCTCCTTCATTGCGGCGATGGGGTCGCGGCCGACGAAGGGTCCCTTGTCGAGGGCGACGGCCCAGCCGAGGCCAGCCTCGAGCGGCGAGATGTCGTCCGCGAGTTCGTTGCCGTAGAGGGGCATCCTCGCTTCGAGCCGGAGCGTGTCGCGGGCGCCGAGACCGACCGGGACCAATCCGCGAGGAGCCCCGGCAGCCATCAGCGCATCCCAGAGTTCGCCCACCCGGGCGATGTCGCAGTAGAACTCGAAGCCGTCCTCGCCGGTGTACCCGGTGCGGGCGGCCATCACGGGGATGCCGGCCACGGTCGCGGGCATCCACTGAAACGCGCCGGCGCGGGAGAGATCGGCGGTCGTGAGCGAGCCGGCGATCTCCCCGGCGTTCGGGCCCTGGATGGCGATCATCCCGGTGCGGTCGGAGATGTCCTCGACGCGCACCGTCCACTCCGGGCGTTCCGCCTGCTGGCGCAGCTTCCAGGCCACGTCCTTGTCGCGGTGGGAGGCATTGACGCAGACCATGTAGCCGGCGTCCGCGTCTGGCCGGCGGTAGACGATGATGTCGTCGATGACCCCGCCGCGGGGGTTGGTGAGCATTCCGTAGATGGCGTCGCCGGGGGCGAGCGTGGAGATGTCGCTGGAGGCGACCCACTGCAGGAAGGCGAGGGCGTCGGGGCCGCAGACTGCGACCTGCCCCTTG
>JBJTKE010000404.1:0-3047 GCA_046096285.1 Chloroflexota bacterium | reverse complement strand
CCCGCCGAGGGACCCGCGGCGGGCGTTGACCGCAAGCCGGGCCTGCTCAGCCAGCAACCGGAGCACCTGGCGCATGTTGTCGCGGTATTCCAGCGGGAGCGCGTCGTCCTGGAGGAAGTCGAGCACCTCGCCGAGCGCCGGCTCGTCGGACAGCAGGCTGGTCACGTCGCGCGGGAGGAAGCCGGCCGAGGCGAGCAGGGCGTCTTCCTCGACCTGCGAAAGCATGAGGGCCGAAGCCAGCCGCTCGACCGCGTCCCGGGTCGGCATCCGGGCGCCGCTCTCGAGGCGGCTCACGTAGCTGTGGTCGAAGTCCGCCTGCTCGGCGAGCTTGCTCTGGGAGACGCGCCGCGACTCCCGAAGCCCCTTCAATTGAATCCCAAACTCAACGGTCCGCTGCGCCATCGCTCGTTCTCTCCGTTCCGGATGTCCGGGGAACATCCGGCGGTCGTGTCCGCGAGTCAACATGCGGGCAACTCGTGAGCCGGATGGTAGCAGAGGAGTGTCCCGCGGTCAAGCGGTTGTCCCCATTGTCCACGACCTTTTTCCCTGCTGGCGTTGCAGCGCCGCGCAACGCCAGCATTGCGACAGCGGCCTGCCGCGCCGCCAGCGGCACTGGCGGAACGCGCCGGGGCGCTGGCGTTTCCCCCCAAAGGGAGCCCGGGATCAGCCGCCACTGCCCCGTTTTCTGCTGTCAGCGGGCCTGGAAACGGCCTGCACGCCCTTCCCGGCCTGCGATCGTTCCGCCAGTTGCGCCGCCCGCCCGCCTCCGCCGCCCGTCTGCCGTGCCGGCAGCACATGGCAGGACGCCCGCCGTCCGGGTACTGTTGGCGGCGGTCGGCCGGCTCGCGGCCGCAGGCCGAGGAGGTCGCATGCCAGCCCAGTTGCTCAAGGGCGCGCCTGTCGCCGCAGGGATCCGCGAGCGGTCGGCGGCGGCGGCCGCGCTGCTCCGGGAGCAGGCTGGCGTCTCGCCGACGCTGGCCACCATCCGGGTGGGAGCGGACCCCTCGGCCGGGGCTTACCGCTCCTCCATCGAGCGGTCAGCGGCGCGGGCCGGTGTCGAGCATCTCGCGGTGTCGCTGCCGGAATCCATCGGCCCGGAGGCGTTCGTGGCCGAAATCCACCGCGCCAACGCCGATCCTGGCATCCACGGCGTGCTGATGCTGGCGCCGCTGCCGCCGCACCTGGCCCCCGAACTGGTGATCGAGCATCTCGACCCGATGAAGGATGTGGACGGCATCACGCCGCTCAACGCGGGGCGGCTCAACCTCGGCCTGCCCTCGCTCCGGCCCAGCACGCCCCAGGGCGGGATCGAATTGCTCGACCACTACGCCATCCCGATCGCCGGACGGAATGCGGTTGTGATCGGCCGGAGCAACGTCGTCGGCAAGCCGATGGCCGCGCTGCTGACTGCCCGGCACGCAACGGTGACCGTCTGCCACCGCCAGAGCCCCGACTACTCCGGCGCCATCCGCAACGCCAGCCTGGTGGTGCTGGCCGCCGGCTGCCCGGGTCTGCTGCACGGATCCCAGCTCTCCCCGGGCACGACGGTCGTCGACTTCGGGATCAACGTCGTCGGGGATGGCATCGTCGGCGACGCCGACGCCGCGTCGGTGATGGAAGCCGCCGCGGCGTACACCCCGGTCCCGGGAGGCGCGGGCCCGGTGACGGTCATGGTGCTGGCCCGCAACACGGTGGCGGCGGCCTTCGCCTCGCTGGGCGAACCCTTCAGCGCCGAGCCTGCCGAGTCCGCCTGGCCCGGCGCGGGAGCCGCTCCGGACTGACGCGCGTTCCGGCCGCGTGGTACACTCCCGCCCGCGTTGGGGTGTCGTCTAACGGTAGGACGCCTGACTCTGGATCAGGTAGTTGGGGTTCGAATCCCTGCACCCCAGCCAACGCCACCGCCGCATGAGCCATGCCGCCCCGGCCCGAGCGATCCGCTCCGGCCGGTTTCGCGTTCCGCCGCAATCGGCCAGGGAGGGAGCGACCGTGACGCGGACCGGCCCGTTCGACCGCCGCGGGTTCCTCGCCGCCGCCGCCGGACTGGCCGTGGGCCTGGCGGGGTGCGGCGCCGGGCCGGGCGCGGCCCCGGGCATCTACCTGCTCCGGCTTTCCACAGGTGAGCTTTCGCGAGTGGCGGAGGACGCCGCACGGCCGGCATGGTCGCCGGACGGGCGGTCGCTCGCGTGGTGCAGCGGCAGCGGTCTCTGGAGGGGCACCGCCGATGGCGGCGATCGCGCGCGGCTGTTGCAGGCGAGAAACGCCTCGCCACCGGCGTTCAGCCCGGACGGGCGCCGCGTCGCCGTGACAGACCCAGATCGCCATGCGCTCCGGATCGTCGACATCGACGGGCGGAACCCGATCGAGATCGCGGTGGGTCAGGCGGGGCACCTCGGCGGAGTCGCTCCGGTGGCGCGGCGCAACGTGCCGGCGTGGTCGCCGGACGGCCGGACGATCCTCGCCGCTGGCTGGGACGGGCACGGCGACGCGGTCTACCGAATCGATGTGGCGAGCGGCACGGCCGAGGAGATCTCCAACGCGCGGCTCTCGACCACCCCCTTCCACGGCGGCGAAGGAGACAACCCGGCCCGCGCCGCGGTCAACGCAGTGTGGCCCGCCTGGTCGCCCGATGGGAACATGGCCGCATGGGCCACGCTGCCGCAGGTCGCGCAAGCCACCGGCGGCCTGTACGTGGTGGAGGTCACGGGCGGTGCGCCGCGCCGTCTCGCGGAGGCGGTTCCCTCGTTTGGCCCGCTGTGGTCGCCGGACGGAAAGCGGCTGCTGGCGGTCGCCGCCACCTCCGGCGGTCCCGGTCTGGTGAGGGTCGAAGCGGAGGCCGAGACCAACGGCAGGGATATGTCGATGTTCCCGCTTCCCGCGGGCTCCCGGCCGGTCGATGCCGCATGGGCGCCAGACGGCGCCGCCATCGCCTGGTCGGACGGCGCGTCGATCCGGCTCTTCACGCTCGCCAGCCAGTCGCATCGGGAACTGCCGGGAACGCCGCTGGCCGATCTGTCGCCCGCCTGGTCGCCGGACGGCGAGCGGCTCGC
>JBJTKE010000403.1:0-1990 GCA_046096285.1 Chloroflexota bacterium | reverse complement strand
CCCGGACCCCCGCGTTCGCGCCCCCGCCACCCGCCGCGGCGCCGCCGCCTCCATCCTGCCGCACATCGTCTCGGTCACCCCCACCGCCGCCAGCACCATGAGCGGCTGGCGGCGTTGGTGTTGACCGAGACGATGTCCGGCATGATGGAGGCGTCGGCGACGCGGAGGTTGGCGAGGCCGCGAACGCGGAGGTCCGGGGCGACCACGGCGTCGTCGCCGGTTCCCATGCGGCTGGTGCCGACGGGGTGGAACCAGGTCGAGACGTCGCGGGCGACGTACCGGGCGATGTCGTCGTCAGTCTCGACGCGGGGGCCGGGGAAGTGCTCGCCGGCGGACCAGCCCTCGAGGGCGGGCTGCTCGCCGATGACGCGGCTGAGGCGGACGGCGGCGATCATGGCGCGCATGTCGTAGGGGTCGGAGAAGTAGTTGGGGTCGATGACGAGCGGAGCGGCGGGGTCGGCGGCGGAGAGGAGGACCGTGCCGCGGCTGCGGGGCCGGGTGATGCCGGGGATGATGGTGAAGCGCGGCCGCCCGTCGGTGGTCTCGGGCGCGAAGTGGGGTTCCTTGGCGAAGGAGATTTCGAGGTCGCAGTCCTCGCGGTCTGGCTCGGAGCGGGCGAAGGCGCAGCCCTCGGTGCAGTAGGCGTTGGTGGACGGGATTTCGCGAGTGCCGTCGTAGACGATGCCGATGAGCAGGTGGTCGATCAGGTTGCGCCCGACGGGGAGGTCGGCGACGGAGGGGATGCCGAGGGCGGCGAGGTCGGCGGCGGGGCCGATGCCGGAGCGCAGTAGGAGGCGGGGCGAGTCGAAGGCGCCCGCGCAGAGGATGACCTCGCCGGCGGCGACCGTCTCCTCGGCGCCGTTGCGGGCGAGGACGACGCCGGTGGCGCGGTGGCCGTCGAGGGCGAGGCGGAGGACGTGGGCGCGGGTGACGACGGTGAGGTTGGGGCGCCGCTCGCGGATGGGGGCGACGAAGGCCTGGTAACTGTTGACGCGGCGGCCGTCGCGGATGGCGGAGCGGTTCCAGCCTGCGCCGTCGAGCACGCCCGCGTCGAAGTCGTGGTTGCGGGGGAGGCCGGCCTGGACGGCGGCGTCGACCATCGCCTCGGACATGGGGTTCTTGGGCTGCAACTCGGCGGGGCGTTGCCACTGCTCGAGGCGGGCGAAGGCGGAGGCGACCTCGGGCCAACCCCAGCCGTCGCAGCCGAGGGCGGCCCAGCGGTCGTAGTCGGAGCGGGCGCCGCGCAGCCAGACCATGCCGTTCAGGCTGGAGGTGCCGCCGAGGACCTTGCCGCGGGGGAGGCGGTGGACGCGGCCGTCGGTGGCGGGTTGGGGGGTGGAGAGGTAGTTCCAGTCGGCGTCGGAGCCCCAGAGGCTGAAGTAGCGGTGGGGGACGAGGATGTCCTCGCGGGCGTCGTCGCCGCCGGCCTCGATGAGGAGGACGGAGCGGGCGGGGTCCTCGGAGAGGCGGTTGGCGAGGGCGCAGCCGGCGGAGCCCGCGCCGACGATGATGGCGTCGAATCGGTCGGCGGCCATCGGATCAGCCCCGCGCCGGTGGTTCGATGTGCCAGATTTCGCGGATCTCGGTGGAGTCGACGATGCCGTCGTCGCGGTAGTGCATGAACTGGTTCATGAGTTCGCCCCAGCGGCGGTGGACGTCGGTGGCCCAGAAGTTCTGCCAGGTGGCGTCGTCCTCGACCTCGGAGGTGAGGAGGATGAGGTCGTCGTGGTTCCAGAGGGTGATTTCGCGGATGCCCTGGGCGGTCATCTCGGTGACGAGTTCGGGCCAGATGTTGTCGTGCCAGTAGGTGTAGCCGTCGATCGAGCCGGGCTTGAGCCGCAGCAGGTAGGCCTTGCGCATCGGGGCGGACTCCCTTCGGTGTGGTGGCGCTGACGCTGACGCTGGCGCTGAGGCGCCGCGTGTGCGCCGGAGACGGGACATGGCGGGATCGTAGCAGGAAGGGGAGCGGATCGCCGGGGGAGCGTGGGGC
>JBJTKE010000402.1:0-22403 GCA_046096285.1 Chloroflexota bacterium | reverse complement strand
GCGGGGGCGGAGCCGGCCGCGGGGCCGGGGCTGCCGGCTGCCGGGCGGCCCCGGGCGGCGGCAAGCGTGGCCGCGAGCGGCGGCGCATCCCGCGAGGCGAGGGCGGCGGCGGCAAGCGCAGCCAGCGCTGCGCATGCCGGGTCGCCGCTCGCAGCGAGGCTGGCAAGCACGGCCGACTGCCGCGGATCGGCGAGGTCTTCGGCGGAGAGCACGAGGTGCTGCCAGTCCGCCTCCGGCAGCAGCAGCGACGGGTCCGCGGCAAGCGCGGCAAGTTCGGCCAGCAGCAGGAGGGCGGGGAGCCGGTCCCGGCCCCGGCTTGCGGGGCCCGCAGGCGAACCGGGCCATGCCGCCGTGCCGAGGTTCGGGGTGGCGAGGCTGCCGTCGTCACGGAGGAGCACGGTTTCGGGGCCGAGCGCGCCGTGCTCGAAGCCGAGGCCGTCGTTGCGGGCGAGCAGGTCGGCGAGCGAGGCGAACAGGGAATGCAGGGCGGGGCGATCGCCGGCAAGCGCGGCTCCGCGAGCGGCCAGGCCGAGGGTGCCCCCTGCCAGATATTCGCCGGCGACGATGGGGTGGAATCGGGGCCGCGCAGCGCCGCCGTCGAGCACCAGGCCCTCGGGGAGGACCTGCAGTCGCGCGGGAAGCGTGCCGCCGGGCATGCGCAGCGGCGCGAGCAGGGGGTCGCTGGCGGCGGCGGCGTACGGTTCCGCATACCGCTTCGCGGCCCTGCCATCGGCGAGGGGCACGCGCAATGCGAGGATGCGTCCGTCAGGGCGGCGCAGAGCGTACATGACGGAAGACCGGCCGGCGACGCTCCACAGGCCGCCCGCGCCGTCGATGGCAAGCGCTCCCCCGCCGAGCGCGTCGACGGCGGGCACGAGGCGGGAAGGTTCGCGCATCGCGGCTTCGCTGTCGGCCAGGGACGGCATGGAACGCTCCGGACGCGGACCTCTGCGTACGAACGGGCAAGGCGAGGGCTGCCGGTGGTAGAGTGGCAGAAATCCGGCGGCGTTTCACCCCGGGCGACGCCGCCGGGCCGCTCCGGCCACCCCGCCCCGAAGCGCAGCGAGCCTGTCAGCGATCCCCGCACGGGAGGAACGGTGACCGATCCACGATCCGCTGCCGACGGTGACCTGAACGATCCCGCGGGTTGGAACGGCGGCCCGCTGCCCCCGGCAGCCCGGGGATCGGCCGCCGCGCCGCCTCCAGCCGATCCGGCGATCCGCGAACTGTCACGCCACCTTGCCGGGATGGCGGCCACCGTGGCGCTGGTGGACCCTGCCTCGTCGGAGCGGCTGGACGAACTGTCATCGGCGCTGGCGACCCCGGAGGGGCGCGCCAGTTGGGCGGAGGCCGACCTCAGGCGCGCCTTCAACACGGACCGGCTTGCCCACTCGTACGCCGTCCGCAAGGAGGGCGGCTACGCCTCGAAGGCGATCAACGTCGCGGACCGGGTGCGCAATGTGCTCGTGCTGGTGCCCATCTTCCTGACGTGGTTCGCGCTCGCCGAGGCGTCCCGCGCCTACGCCCGCTACATCGGGGCCAACCCCGAGGCGGTCAGTCAGCCCTTCCTGCTGCTCTGGGAGAACCGCTTCGGCGGCGAGGCCAGCCCGCTGGCTCCGACGTTCTCGGCGGTGGCCCTGCTGGATGCGGTGCTGCTGGCGTTGATCATCGCCCTCACCCTGTTCGCCCACGGGCGGCGCGACGACCGGGACGACCAGATCGAGCGGACCGCGCTCGGCTTCCAGGCCGATCTCGACAACCTGCTGGCCTCGGCCAGCGTTGCGCTGGCCCGCGACAAGGCGAACCGGCCGGCCGCGCTCGCCGCGGGCATCGAACGGCTGGCCGACCGCTTCGACCGCGGCAGCCAGGAACTGCTGACCCGCCTGCGCGTCGAGCACGACCGGTTGGAGCAACTCGCCGCCCGGCGCGAGCGGGAGTTCGCCGATTTCGGCGTCTTCGCGAGCGGGATGCGGGCCGGCGCCGAGGAAACGCACCGGATCCTGCTCGAGTTGCGAGCGCTGTCTAGTGGCCTGCAGACCGCGCTTGACGACCTTACCAGCGAAGTCGGCGTCTCCACCGACCAGGGGCGGACCCTGCTCTCCGCGATCCAGGGACTGGAGCGGCTGACGGTGAACGACCTCCAGGCCGACCAGGCGCTGACCCGGCAGATCGCCAACGCCGCCGATGCGCTCGCCGAGGCCGCGGACCGCGCCATCTCCGGGGCCGATTCCGCCGCGCAGGCCGCGCGGGTTGCCACCGAGGCATCCCGCGGCATCGCCGAAATCGCGCAGGGGCTCGCCCGGTCGCAGGCCCGCGTCGAGGCCGCGATGGCCGGGGAAAGCGAATCGGTGGGCAGGCTGGCCGAGGCGTTGCGCACCGGCTCGGGCGGCATGCAGTCTTCCACCCGCGCCCTGCAGGAGATCGAGCGCTCCCTCGGGGCGATCCGCGACGGATTCGCCCAGACCGCCTCGACGACCAGCGAACAGGCCCGCGCGCTGTACGACCTGCTCGATGCGCAGGAGCAGATCGCCGGCCAGTTGTCCGACGTCGCACGGGAACTCGGGTCCCTCTCCATATCCGCGGTGCAACGCCAGGAACTGAGCGCGCGCGACACGGCCGCGCTGATCTCCCGGCTCGACGCCCTGACCGCGGCGCTCGCCCGCCGGACCGAGGGCGAGGGCGACGTCCTGCCGCGCGCCGAGGGCGACTGGCGCGACCCGGCCGGGTCCTGGCCGCGCCGGCGCGAGCCGTGACGGCGGGGAATCCGCGATGAATCCGCCACGCCGCCGCCGGAGCGAGCGGGACATGATCGCCCTCGGCGGCTGGATCTTCGCCGACCTGCTGCTCGGCCTGGCCATGCTCTTCTTCACCGCGAACACGGTGGGACAGCCGCCGCCGACTCCCACGCCGCTGCCCACGCCCAACCTGCTGGCAACCGAGCGCGCCCGCTCCGGGCAGGCCCTGGCGCTGACCGGCGCCACCGCCACCGCCGCCGCAATATCCGCCGAAGGGACCGCCGCGGCGCTCTCCTCTGCGGTGGCCTCCGGCGATTCGGCCCTGGCGACCGCGGCGGCGCGCGCCACGCTGGAGGCGCTCCGGCTCCAGCAGGGAACCCAGACCGCCGTCGCCGAGCAGACCCGCACGGCGATGAGCGCCGACGCCCGCGCCACCGCCGACGCGCAATCAACCGCGGCGGCGCTGGCGGCCCAGGCCACGATCGCGGCGTTCGCGACGGCGCGGGCGCTCGACGCCGCGGGCATCGACCAGTTGATCGCGCAGGGCGCGACTGCCGAGGCGCGGTCCGTGGAGAGCGCGGCGACGGCGGCGGCGGTCGCCACCCGCGCCGCCGAGATCGAGGCTGTCGCGACCGCCCGTGCGCTGGAAGGCGACGGCGCGCTGGCCGCCGCGCTGGCCACCAACGAGGCGCTGATCGTCTCCGGGCAACTGGGCCAGATCGATCTCGCCACCGCGCAGGCGCAGTCCACCGAGATCGCGGCGACGGTCATCGCCCTGCAGCAGCAGCAGGCGGACCTGCAGGTGACGGCCACCGCGCTGGCCCGCGCGGCGCTCGCCGGATCGCTGAATCCGGACGCGCGGACCGTCACGATCCAGGTGAACCTCGACCGGTTCCTGAACAACCGGAGCGATGCGTTCGAGGACGCGGCGAACCAGTTGTCCGGGTCGCTCGCGCCCTACCGGGTGCCAGACTGCCGGGTGGGCTTCGTGCTGATCGGCGGGTACGCGCCGGAACTGGGCGCGGGCATCCAGTTGGCCGAGGGGATCGAGGGCATCCTGTTCGGGCAGTTCCCCGACCTGTTCACCGCCGGGCAGACCGGGGTGCAGCGCTTCTGGAACCCCGGCGACCCAGGCAGCAACGGCACGGTCGAACTGGAGATGTTCTTCTACAACGGGTGCACGGGGTAGAGACCTGCTCCCGCCGGGAGCCGTAGGTCGTCCGTGGTGACGCCGCGCCCGGCGCGGTCACGCCGCGTCGTCCGGCGCCGGTTCGGCGCGGGCGGCGGGCATCGCGGCCGAAAGCAGGATCATCGCGATGGCGACCACCGGCAGCACCAGCAGGGCGGTCCGGTAGCCGCCGCTAAGGTCGCGAATGACGCCGGCGAGGAAGGGGCCGAGCGCGGTGGTCGTGTAGCCGACCGCGAGCACCATGGCGGCGGCGTCGCCGGTGCGGTCCGGCGGGGAGACGACGGCGACGGCGACCAGCACCAGCACCAGCACGCCGCCCACGCCGAAGCCCGCCAGCAGCGGCCAGAGCCAGTCGACGACCGGCGCGGTGGTGGCGGCGACGAACCCGGCCGCCCCGGCCAGGGTGATCACGGCGGAGACGATCATCGGCAGGCGCATGGAGCCGAGCCGGTCGGACCAGGCGGGCATGAGCAGGATGGATGGCAGGGAAGCCGCGGCGAGGACCGTCATCCGGGCGCCGATGGCTCCGGCGGAGAGGCCGGCATCGCCGTAGATCGCCGGCAGCCACAGCCCGAGCAGGAAGAAGGTGATTCCCTGGGTGGCGTAGAGCGCGGCGAGAATCCAGACCGTGCGGCTGCGCCACGGTGACCAGGCGGGGTTGGCGAGCACCGAGGCCTCCGCGGCCCGCTCGGCGGCGGGATCGGTGGCGCCGGGCCGCACGGCGAGAAACCAGGCGATCGCGCCGAGGATCGAGAGGATGCCCCAGAAGATCAGGGCGCCGCGCCAACCGCCGGCGAGCGGCGCGATCAGCGGGCCAGCCAGACCGGAGGCGACGATGATGCCGCCGACCAGCCCGAAGGTGTAGATGCTGGTCACCGGCCCGACCCGGCTGGCGGCGTGCTGGCGGATGAAGGCGGGGCCCGCCGGTTGCATGATGCCGATGCCCGCGCCGAAGGCGACGGTCAGGACCAGCAGAGCCTGCCAGTTTGGCGCGGCCCCGCGCAGGGCGCCAGCGATGCCGACCATGGCCAACCCGAGCCCGATGGTGCGGCCCGGGCCGAGCCGCTGGCTCAGGCCACCGCCCGGGATGGCCCAGAGACCCATCATCAGCGGCGGGATGGCGGCGAGCGCCCCGGCGACCGATCCCGAGATGCCGAGATCGGCCGACAGGCCGGGCAGCAGCGGGCCGACGATGAAGATGCCGCTCTGCAGGTTGAAGCCGACGATGAACATCAGCAGCGAGAGCAGTGAGCCGGAATCCGGGGCCGCCTGCCGGGAATCACCTGTCGACCTGCCCATCATGCGCTCCTGTCCTCGCCGCCGGATTGCGTGGCGCGGATCTTAGCCGGGAGGCGTGAGCACCGCTGACCGTCGCGCCGGGGCGGGCGGATCCGTTCCGGCCGGGGTCCCCGGCCGGGCCTCCTGTATACTCCGCGCAGGCCCGCAGGACCCGCATCCGCGTCCCCGGGAACGGCAGCAACGGCCCCGCCGGGGCAGGGAGATGAGGCATCGTGGCCGGGTTGAAGGAGATCAGCGACGCGGAGTTTCAGGCGGAGGTCGTCGAGTCGGACCTGCCGGTGATCGTGGATTTCTGGGCGCCGTGGTGCGGCCCGTGCCGCACGGTTTCCAAGGTCCTCGAGGGCGTCGCGGAGCAGCGGCAGGACCTGAAGATCGTGAAGATCAACATCGACGACAACACGAAGCAGGCGATCGCCAACGGGGTGATGATCCTGCCGACGGTGATCCTGTTCAAGGACGGCAAGCCGCTCGGCAAGCTGCAGGGCGGGGTCCCGCCGAAGCACATCACCTCCCTGATCGAGGCCCACCTCGGCGCGGCGGACTGACCGGCTGCCGATTGGGCGGTGCCTTGCCGGGGGGCGCAGCCGTCAGGCGGGGCCGTCGCGCCGGGCGTCGCGGATCGACTCGATGGCGCTGGCGAGGTCGTCGAGGTCGGTGAACTGGCGGTAGACCGAGGCGAAGCGGATGTAGGCGACCTCGTCGAGGTCCCTCAGTTCGTGCAGCACGGCCTCGCCGACGGCGCTGGACGTCACCTCGGTGGACCCGAGCGCGAGCAGGCTGCCCTCGATGCGCTGGATCATGGCGTCGATCTGGGCCTCGCCGACGGGGCGCTTGGTGAGGGCGACGCGGAGTTTCTGGCGCAACTTGGCGGCGTCGAATTCCTGCCTGCGACCGTCCTTCTTGACGACGACCAGACCCGAGCCCTCGATCCGCTCGTCGGTGGTGAAGCGGCGGCCGCAGGCCGCGCATTCCCGCCGCCTGCGGATGGAGGAGCCGCCGCCGAGTTCGCGGCTGTCGGTGACGCGGGAGTCTCCAGCCTGACAGTAGGGGCATCGCATGACGCAATCCTGCCAGCGACCGGGTCAACAGGCAAGCGGCGCAGGCGGGGGAGGGCTGGCTGGCCCTCCCCCGGCGTGGGGCGGGAAGGACCGCCCGGTCAGCGCTCGCGCAGGAACTTGATGATCGAGGACTCGCCGGACCACTCGTCCTCGGGGAAGATCGGCTGGCTGGCGGCCTGACGGGGCGGCTGCTGCGGTCGCTGCGCGGGAGTGACGCCGGGACGCTGCGGGCGGGGGTCCTGCTCGCGGCCGCGAGCCATCTGGCGGATGACCGGCTCGCCGTAGCCGTGGCCCTGATCGAATCCGGTGGCGATGAGGGTGATGGTCACCGCGTCGCCGAGGGAGGGATCGACCGAGGTGCCGTAGATGATCTCGGCGTCCTCGTCGACGGCGGCGCGGATGATCTCGGCCGCCTCGCTGGTCTCCATGAGGGTGAGGTTCGCGCCGCCGGTGATGTTGTAGAGGACGCCGGTGGCGCCCTGGATGTTCATCTCGAGGAGCGGGCTCTCGATGGCCTCGCGGGCGGCGTCGATGCAGCGGGTCTCGCCGCTGCCGTGGCCGATCGCCATCAGCGCGGAGCCGGCGTCTTTCATGATCGTCTTCACGTCGGCGAAGTCGAGGTTGATGATGCCCGGCTTGGTGATCAGGTCGGAAATGCCGCCGATGCCCTGGCGCAGCACGTCGTCGGCAATCTTGAACGCCTCGGTGATGGTCGTCTTGGGATCGACCATCTGGAGGAGGCGCTCGTTGGGGATGACGATCAGGGCGTCCACGTTCTCCCGCAGGCGCTCGATGCCCTCGTCGGCGGCGCGGCGTCGCTTGGTGCCTTCGAAGGAGAACGGGCGGGTGACGACCGCCACGGTGAGCGCCCCCGCCGCCTTGGCGAGTTTGGCGATGACCGGGGCTGCGCCGGTGCCGGTGCCGCCGCCCATGCCGGCGGTGATGAACACCATGTCCGCCCCGCGGACCATGTCGGCGAGCAGGTCGGCGCTCTCCTCGGCGGCGCGCTCGCCGATCTCGGGGCGGCCGCCCGCGCCGAGGCCCTTGGTCAACTTGTCGCCGATGCGGACGCAGGTCGGGGCATCGCTGACGAGGAGGGCCTGGCCGTCGGTGTTGACCGAGACGAACTCGATGCCCTGCACGCCGGAGGCGACCATGCGGTTGATGGCGTTGCCGCCGCCGCCGCCGACGCCGAGGACCTTGATCCGGGCGAAGGTGTCGGGGTAGGGAGCGCCGGCGGTGTCCCGGCGCGGCTCCGGCGGCGCGGCGTGGCGCTGCGCCTGCCCGTGGTCGCGCGGGTCGGGGGCGCGGCGGACGTCGCCGCGGGCGAACTCGTCATCGTGCTGGCTGCCGCGCTGCTGGTTTCTGCCGTGCTGGGATTGCATGGGCGTTCCCGTCCCCTCGGATGCGCGAACGCGCCGCCGGAGCCGCGGCGGTGCGCAACGAAGATCAGATGGCAGGGCTGCGGAGCCTTCCCTCCCGGCGGGTCCTGAGGACGGAGTATAGCGGAGCGCGGCGGGTTTTGCGGACAACGTTCATGGCGTCCGGACGCAGCGTCCGTAGTGGCCGGGAGGGCGGGGCGTGGCGGCGTGGCCGGGGTCAGCCGCGGCGCTCGGCGTGGCGTTCCAGCGCAAGCTGGACGAGCCGGTCCACCAGTTCCGGGAGAGGGATGCCGGTCGCCTCCCAGAGCTTGGGATACATGCTGATCGAGGTAAACCCCGGGAGGGTGTTGACCTCGTTGATGAGCAACTGGTCCGTACGGCGATCGAGGAAGAAGTCGACGCGAGCGAGGCCGGCGAGGTCGAGCGCGCGGAAGGCGGCGATGGCGAGTTCCTGGATGTCGATCATGGTGTTGCGGTCGATCTCGGCGGGAATCATGATGGCCGAGCCTTCGTCGATGTACTTGGCGGCGTAGTCGTAGAACTCGTTGACCGGCACGATCTCGCCGGCGACCGAGGCGACCGGTTCGTCGTTCCCGAGGACCGAGATCTCGAGTTCACGGGCGTCGATCGCGGCCTCGACCACGAGGCGGCGGTCGAAGCGGGCGGCGGTGTCCATGGCCGCGGCGAACTCCCGCGGGTCGCGGGCCTTGACGACGCCGACGCTGCTTCCCAGGTTGGCCGGCTTGACGAAGCAGGGGAATCCGAACTCGCTGGCGATGAAGTCGCGCACGGCGTCGGGGTCGCGCTCCCACTCCTTGCGGAGCACGAGCCGCCACGGGCCCTGCGGCAACCCGGCCTCGGCCAGGATCGTCTTGGTCATCGCCTTGTCCATGCCGACGGCGCTGCCGAGCACGCCGGAGCCGACATAGGGGATGCCGGCGAGTTCCAGCAATCCCTGCACGGTGCCGTCCTCGCCCATCGGGCCGTGGAGGACCGGGAAGACCACGTCGATGTCGCCCGAGAGCCCCTGCGGCAGCGATCCCGGGGCGGAGGCGATGGCCTGCGCGTTGGGGTCGAAGCCGGCCGCCGCTTCCGCGGTGAACAGGGGCGAGGAGGCGGTGAGTTGGGCCATGGGGTCGCCGCCGGTCAGCCAGCGGCCGTCGCGGGTGATGCCCACCGGGATCACCTCGTAGCGGGCCGGATCGAGGGCCCCCATTACGGTCTGGGCGGACCGCAGCGAGACGTCGTGCTCGCCGGACTGCCCGCCGAACAGCACGGCGACCCGCACCCGCCCGCTCCGCCTGCCCGTGGTCTGCTTGTCCATATCGCTCTCCTCCGCGGCGGTCACGGCTCGCCGAGTTCTTCCACTTCCTGCCGCAGGTCGACGCCAAACCGGTCGCGCACCCGCTCCCGGGCGGCCCGGATGAGATTCCTGATGTCGGCGGCGGTCGCGGTCGCGTCGTTCACGATCCAGTTCGCGTGCTTGTCGCTGAATGCCGCGCCGCCGATGCGGAAGCCCTTCATGCCGGCCGCCTCCAGCAGCCTGCCGGCATAGTCGCCGGGTGGGTTGGCGAAGGTGCTGCCGCCGGTTGCGCCGCCCGGTTGCGTGCGCTTTCGGAAGTCCGCGTGGTCGTCCGCGAGTCGAACGAGGCCGGCGGCATCGCCCTTCGGCAGCAGCATGAAGACGCGGAGCACCACCCACCGGCGGGGGCGGGGGGCGGCCTTGATGACGGTGTGGCGGTAGGCGGGCCGCAGCCAGTCGCGGTCGACCAGCATGGTCTCGCCGGTTTCGAGGTCGAGCAGTTCCGCGGCCTCGAGGTGATCCTTCATCTCGGTGCCGTGGGCCCCGGCGTTGTTGACGGTCGCGCCGCCGACCGTGCCGGGAAGGCCCACCGCCCAGTCGAGCCCGGACCAGCCGCGCTCGGCGGCGTACCGGCCGGTCCACGAGAGGGGGGCGTTGGCCCCGGCGGTGAGGCGGACGCGGTCGCCGAGATCCTCGACGGCGACGAGATGCTCGGCGCGCTCGCCGGGGGTGCGGCAGAGGACGACCAGTCCCCGGATGCCGCCATCACCGACCAGGAGGTTGCTGCCGCCGCCGAGGACGGTCACCGGCAACCCCTGCGCCGCGCCCCAGCGGCCGGCGGCGGCGGCATCCTCCGGCGTTCCGGCCCGGACCAGCAGATCCGCCGCGCCTCCCACATGCCAGGTGGTCCACGGGCGCAGCGAGGCGTTCTGGCGGACCTCGAGCGTCGTCCCGGGAATGCGCAGCCTGCCGCCAGCGTCCGCGGGGCCAGCGGCCGGCCGCCGGCTTTCGCGATCCTCCAGCAGGCGGAGCAGGGCCGGGCCAAGGTCGGTGACGCTGCCCGCGCCGAGGGTGAGCACGACGTCTCCCGGCTCGACCAGCGTGGAGAGTTTGCGGGCGGCGTCTTCCGGCGAAGCGGCGGCGAGCGCGCCGCCGGGACGGAGGGCGCGAAGGTCATCGGAGGAGACGCCGAGGGTGTCGGTTTCGCGGGAGGCGTAGACATCGAGGATGCCGACCCGGTCGGCGTCGCCGAAGGCGGCCGCGAAGTCGCCCAGCAACGCCTTGAGGCGGCTGTATGTGTGAGGCTGAAAGATGGCCCACAGACGCCTGCCCGGGAAGCGTTCGCGGGCGGCGCGGAGGGTGGCGCGGATTTCGGTGGGGTGGTGGGCGTAGTCGTCGATGACCAGCACGCCGCCCGTTTCGCCCTTCGTCTCGAAGCGGCGGCCGACGCCGCGGAAGGTCGCCAGTGCGCGGGCGGCGGCGGCAGGGTCGATTCCGGCCGCGGCCAGCACCGCCACCGCGGCGGCGGCGTTGCGGGCGTTGTGACGGCCGGGGACGGCGAGGTCGAGCGGGACCACTTCGCCGGCGGGGCCAGCCAGCAACCACGCGCCATCCGAACCCGACAGCCGCCAATCGGCGCCCGCGTCCTCCCCGAAGGTGACGACGCGGGCGGGCGGCGCAAAGTCGGCGCGCGCGCGAAGCCTGCGTGCGCCGGGATCGTCCGATGGCAGAACCAGCGTTCCCTCGCGGCGAATGCCCGCCACGAACCGCGCGAAGGACTCCTGATAGGCGTCGTCGTCGGGATAGATGTCGGGGTGGTCGTACTCGATGTTGGTGATTGCCGCGGCGAGGGGCGCGAGATGGAGGAACGAGTAGTCGTACTCGTCCGCCTCGACGACGAAGAGCGGTCCGCGGCCGGGAGCGGCGTTGTCGCCGGTGGCGGCAAGGGTCGCGCCGACGGCGTAGGAGGGGTCCTCGCCGAGGGCCAGCAGGGCGGTGGCCAGCATTCCGCTGGTGGTCGACTTGCCGTGGCTGCCGGCGACCGCGAGACCGTCCCGCGCATTCATCAGCGCGCCCAGCAGCGCGGCCCGCTTGAGCACCGGCCTGCCGGCGGCCATCGCCGCGGCGACTTCGGGGTTGGACTCCCGGACCGCGGCCGTCATGACCACGAGATCGGCGGCGGCGGCCTCGTCCAGCATGGTGTGGCCGACGCGGACGGCGATGCCCTCCGCGGCGAGTTCGTCCAGCATCGGGGAGGCCGCGCCGTCCGAGCCGCTGACGGCATAGCCCCAGGTGTTGAGGATGCGGGCCAACCCGCTCATGCCGATGCCGCCGATGCCGACAAAGTGGACGCGGGCGGGGAGGGGCGGAAGGGCGGCGGTCACCGTGGGGCCTCCCCCGCGGCGAGGCCGAGCGCCAGGCGCCGGAACTGCTCGCCCCGGTCGAACTCGTCGCGGAAGATGCCGAAACTGGCGCAGCCGGGGGAGAGCAGGATCACCGCCCCGGGGCCTGCGCTGGCGAGCGCGGCCTCGACGATCGCCGTCATGCTGCCATAGACGCCCACAGGCTCGACGCCGCGGGCGGCGAGCGCCGCGGCGAGCGCCGGGGTGCCGGAGCCGTCGAACAGGTAGACCGAGACGCGCGGCCCGATGGCCGCGGCGAGCGGGCCGGGGTCGAGGCCCTTGTCCGCACCGCCCGCGAGCAGGTGGATCGTGGCGCCTGGCAACGAGTTGATGGCGGCGGCGGCGGCGATGGGCGCGGTGGCGGTGGTGTCGTTGATGAAGCGGACGCCGTTCACCGTGGCCACCGGTTCCATGCGGTCGCGGATGCCGGCAAAGCCGTCGAGCCCGGCGACGATCGCCTCGCGGGTTGCCCCGCGCAGCCGTGCGGCGGCGAGCGCGGCGAGGATGTTGGTGGTCTGGTGGTTGCCGGCGAGCGCCGGGTTGGCCGGAGGGGGGAGGCTCCAGTCGTCGCCGCGCCAGCGCCAGCGGATCAAGCCGTCCTCGACCCAGGCGCCTTCGCCCCCGCGCGGCGCGCCGTACGGCACGATGGAGGCGGGGGTCATGGCGGCGGCGCCCCAGATTTCGGGATCGCCCGGGTTGAGCACGGCGAAATCTGCGGCGTGCTGGTGAGCGACCACGCCGCGCTTCACGCCGGCGTAGTCGGCGAAGTCGCGGTAGGTGTTGAGGTGATCCTCGGCGATGACGGTGATGACCCCGATGTGGGGCGACAGGCCGTGCTCGATGGCCGACTCCAGTTGCCACGAGGAGATTTCCAGCACGACCGGGGTGGTGGGGGAGATGTCCGGCAGGTGGTCGAGCGCGGAGATGCCCATGTTGCCGGCGACGATGGTGCGGGCATCCCAGCGGCGCAGCAGGTCGCCGGTCAGGGTGGCGACGGTGGTCTTGCCCTTGGTGCCGGTGATGCCGACGACCGGCGCGGGGCAGGCCCGCAGGAAGAGGCTCAACTCCATCTCGATGCGGACGCCGTGGCGGCGCGCAAGGTCGAGCAGCGGATGGTCGCGGCGCACCCCGGGGTTACGGACCACGATGTCGGCGGTCGTGAAGTCGCGCTCGTCGTGGCCGCCGACGTTGAAGGTGATGGGAAGGCCGGCCAGGTCGGCAATCGGCGCCGCGAGGGCTTCGGCGGACCTGGCGTCGGAGACGGTGACGATGGCCCCGGCCTTCGCGAGATGGCGCGCCGCGCCGACGCCGCCGGCGCGGGTGCCGAGCCCCATGACGGTGACGCGCCTGCCGCGGACGCCGTTGGGGTCGGTGGGATCGGCGGAAGTGTGGAACGACATCGCCCGCTCTCCGCTCACAACTGCACGAGGGCGAGGGCCACGCCGATGATGCCAGCCATCATGCCGAGCATCCAGAAGCGCATGGTGACTTGCGTTTCGGACCAGCCGAGCATCTCGAAGTGGTGGTGCAGGGGAGTCATCCGGAAGATGCGGCGGCCCTCGCCGGTCCGCCGCCGGGTCCACTTGAACCAGGAGACCTGCAGCATGACCGAGGCCGCCTCGGCGAGGAAGACGGCCCCAACCACCGGCAGCAGCAGCCACTGCCCGGTCATGAAGGCGGCGGTCGCGAGCGCCGCGCCAAGCGCGAGCGACCCGGTGTCGCCCATGAACACCTGCGCCGGGTGGGCGTTGAACCAGAGGAAGCCCATCAACGCCCCGACCATCGTGAAGCAGAAGGTGACGACCCCGAGTTGGCCCTGGCGGTAGGCGATGATCGCGTAGGCGACGAAGGCGATCGCAGCGGTGCCACCGGCGAGGGTGTCGAGGCCGTCGGTGAGGTTGACCGCGTTGGCGGTGGCGACGATCCCGATGACGGCGACCGGAATGTAGAACAGCCCGATCGAGAACTGGCCGACGAACGGGATGTAGACCTGGTGCAGGCCAAGGCCGAACGGGTAGGGCGCGTGCAGGATGATCGCGGCGACCGCCCCGACCGCAACCAGCCAGATCATCTTGCCGCGGGCGCTCATGCCGCTGCCGCGCTTGCCGCCGAGCAGGCTGAGGCGGTCGTCGAGTGCGCCGAGGATGGCGGTCGCCACCAGCACGCCCACCGGCAGCAGCATGGAGAGCCGCCCCACGGTGTTGAAGACGAGGGTCAGCACGATCACGGTGGCGGCCACCATGACGCCTCCCATGGTCGGCGTGCCGGACTTGACGAGGTGGGTCTGCGGTCCGTCCGAGCGGACCTGCTTGCGGAGTTTCTGCGAGCGCAGGAAGGTGACGATGGGGCGACCGATGATCAGCGTGATGATGAAGGCAAGGCCAGCCAACGCCATCGAGACCGCCAGGTTCTGCACCGGGTCGGTGGGCATCACGCTCTGGGCGAAGTGCGCCGCGCGCGCGGCGGGACCGAGCGGCGATCCCGTCATCGAGCGTCCGGACCCGACAGCGCCTGCACGATCGATTCCATGCGCAGCCCACGGGATCCCTTGAGCAGGACCACGTCGCCTTCGCCGATCTCCCGGAGGAGGTACTGGACCAACCCGTCCCGGTCGTCCGCGCCGAATGATGCCACCAGCGGCGTGGCCGCGTCGATTGCCGCCGCCTCCGAGGCGTAGATGCGGGCTTCGTTCCCGAAGGTGACCAGCAGATCGGCGACCTCGGCAGCCCGGCGCCCGACGATCTGGTGCTCCTGCGCCGAGATCGGGCCAAGTTCGCGCATGTCCCCCAGCACCGCCACCTTGCGCGGGGCCGGGTGGGCCGCCAGCACGCCGAGCGAGGAGAGCATCGACGGCGTGCTCGCGTTGTAGGTGTCGTCGATCAGCACGGCGCCGCGCGGGCCGGGCACGAACCGGACCCGGACCTGCGCCGCCCGTTCGGCGAGGGCCGGGATCATCTCCCCGGGAGCCATCCCGAAGGCGTGGCCGACCGCGAGCGCCTGCAGGGCGAGCATGGGCACGTGGGCGCCGACCATCGGCGTGGCCACCGGCCAGGAGCGGCCGCCGATGGTGAGCGTGAAGCGGCAGCCGTCCATTCCGAGGTCCTCGACCTCGCCGCCCCGGACCTCGCAGTCCGCGCCGAGGCCGTAGGTGATCACCCGGCTGGCGCAGCGCGCGGCCATCGCCCGGGTGCGGGGGTCGTCTCCGTTGAGCACCCCCGCGCCGGGCGTGGGCACGGCGTCGATCAACTCGGCCTTCGTCTCGGCGATGGCCTCGATGGAGCCCATCCGCTCGAGATGAACGGGGTGGATGTTGAGCACGACGCTCACCTCCGGCCTTGCGATGGAGGCCAGCAGGGCGAGTTCCCCGAAGGCGTAGGCCCCGCCCATCTCCAGCACGGCGACCTCGGTGTCCGGGGTGACGTCCAGCAGGCAGAGCGGCAGGCCGATTTCGCTGTTGAGGTTGCCGGCGCTCCGGTAGGTGCGGAAGCGGCGGGAGAGCACGCTCGCCGTCACCTCCTTGGCGCTGGTTTTGCCGACGCTGCCGGTGATGCCAACGACGCGCACCGGCAGGCGGTCGCGCCACCAGGAGGCCAGGCGTTGCAGGGCGGCGACGGGGTCGTCCGGGACGGACAGCAGCGGAATCGGGGCATCGGGGTGGGCGTCGGCCCAGGCGGCGGTGACCAGCGCGGCCGATGCCCCGCGGGCGGCGGCGTCGACGGGGAACTCATGGCCGTCGAAGCGCTCGCCCCGGATGGCGATGAAGCAGTCGCCGGGTTGGACCTCGCGGGCGTCGCGCTCGATGCTGCGGAAGCGGGTGTCGACCGGCAGGTTGCCGCGGAGGACGGCGCCGGTCCCGGCGAGCACGCTGGAAAGGTCGAGGGGATGGACGTCGGTCACCGGGGACTCCTTGGATCGGGCTGGGAAGCGGGGAACTCCGGCAGGCGCTCGGCCACGCGCAGGACGGCGCTGCGGCTGCGGGGATGTTCGGCCTGCTCGGCGGGCGAGGGCATCACCGCCTTGCGGGTGATCTTCGCGAGCCGCGGACGATGCCCGCAGCCGCAGACCGGCGTGCCGGGAGGGCAGACGCACTCCGCGCACTCGCGTGCGATGAACTGCTTGACGATGCGGTCCTCCAGCGAATGAAACGAGATCACCGCGAGCCTGCCGCCCGACGCCAGCGACGCGACCGCGCCATCCAGGCCGCGTTCGAGCGCCGCGAGTTCGTCGTTGACGGCGATCCGCAGGGCCTGGAAGGTGCGGGTGGCCGGGTGGGTGTCGCGGCCGCGGCGGCCTCCGCAGGCCGCGGCGACGATGGAGGCCAGCCTGCTGGTGGTCAGGATCGGGTCGGCGGCGCGCTCGCGTTCGACCGCGCGGGCGATCCTGCGGGAGTGGGGCTCCTCGCCGTACCGCCAGATCAGGTCGGCCAGCGAGGCGGCGTCGAGGGAGTTGACAAGGGATGAGGCGGGCAGCCCGCGGGACGGATCGAAGCGCATATCGAGCGGGGCGTCGAACCGGAACGAGAAGCCGCGCTCCGGTTGGTCGAGTTGAAAGGAACTGACGCCGAGGTCGAGCAGCACGACGTCGAGCGGGGCGAATCCCTCGTCGCGGGCGATCCGGGCGAGGTCGCAGAAGTTGGCCTGCACGAAGCGGAGGCGGGAACCGATGGCGGGATCCGCCGCGAGGTCGCCGGCGCGGGCGGCTGCGGCCGGGTCGGCGTCGAGGGCCAGCAGGCGCCCGTCGGGAGCCGAAGCGGCCAGGATGGCGCGGGCATGGCCGCCGCCGCCGAAGGTGCCGTCGAGAAAACGGCCGCCGGGCCGGGGATCGAGCAGGCGGATGGTCTCGTCGAGCAGGACCGGGCGGTGACCTGCGGCCAGGACGGGTTCCGCGGGTTGGATTGGTCCCATGCGATGACTCCGCCGCGCGCCGGCGACGGGCCGGCCTCCTGCCTGCCGAATCCTGCCACGCCGCGGGGACCGGAGCACAGGGCCGCGCCGGCGGCGAGCATGCAACATCGATGACCGAAGCCGGACCGACGAAGCGAACGCGCCATACGTACGCGGCAACCGGACTTGAAAGAGAACGAATGTTCTGATACCATGGTCACAGAATCGACGGAGGAGGACGCCGTGTTCATGGGATGGTTCGACCCCGACCGCAAGAAGCCCGCCCGGGCCAAGCTCGAGGAGGGAATCGAGCGGTACCACGAGAAGTTCGGAGCGCCGCCGACGCTCGTGCTGACCAACCCGGAGGATGCGGAGGCGCTGCGCCAACCCTGCCGGAGCCATCCGGGCGAACCGGCGCTGCCGGTGATTGAAGCCAATTTCGTCGCCCGCTGGACGTTCTACATCGGCACCGAGCGGGATTTGCAGGCGGGACTGGCCGCCTGACGGCGGCCGCGGCGGCGCAGGCGCGCCACGGTCGCGCGCGGCCACCGGCGGATGGTGGTAGATTCGCCCGTCATGGGGCCTTGCTTCGACCAGCGGGCAGCATTCCCCCCGGAAGCCGCGCATGACCGACGACGACAACGCCGAAACCGACGAGCAGCCCGGGACCACCCCGGAGCGGGTCAGCGGCGAGCCGCTGGTCCTGACGATCGGCGGCCGCTACGAGGTCGATCTCGGCCGGCCGTTGTCGTCCGGGGGCATGCACTCGGTGTTCCCCGCCCGGGACCTGAAGACACGCGCCGTGGTGATCGCAAGAACGCTGCGGTCACCGTGGCGGGACGATCCGGCGGAACGGGTGCGCTTCCGGCGGGAGGCGCGGCTGCAGGCCTTCATCAGGCATCCCAATCTCGCGCGGACCGAGGCCTTCATCGAGGAGCCGGACGGGTTCTGGATGGTGCAGGAGCATCTCGAGGGCGGCAGTCTGGCCGACCGTCTCGCCCTCGGCGGGCCGATGGCCCCGGAAGACCTCGCTCCGGTGCTGGAGCAGGCCGCCGAGGCGCTCGCGGAACTGCACCGGCAGGGAGTCGTGCACCTCGCGCTGACGCCCGGCAAGTTGCTGTTCGATGTGGACGGCCGGGGGCTGAAACTGCTCGACCTCGGGTTGGCGGTCAAGATCGGCGAGGTCGCCGATGGCGGCGATCGGCAGCCCGGCGCGACGCCGTACCGCTCACCGGAGCATCGCGCCGGGGACGAGGTCGGGCCGGAGAGCGATCTTTACTCGCTGGGCTGCATCGCCTTCGAGGCGCTGACCGGGATCACTCCCGCGGATGCCACCGACGGCGCGGGCGCGAACGGGGCGACCTTCGCCGACGGCATCCCGCAGGCGAGTTCGATCGTCGATGGCCTGCCGGAGTGGACCGACGGCGTGCTCAATGGCGCACTTGCCGAGGACCCCGCCGGTCGCGATCCCGATGTCCGCATCTTTGCCCAGCGCTATCGCGACGGGGTGGAGGGCGTGCTCGCCGGCCGCCCGTTGGAGGTCCCGGCGCCGCGACAGGAGACGGCCCGTCCCGGCCCGCGCGCTGGCGGCCAGTGGGTCGCGGAGTCTCCGCAACCGGCCGCCGTGGCCGCCGCCCCGGGCGCGGAGACCGGCAGGGAGCGGGTGGAGCGGCTCGAGGGCGAGCGTCGCCCCTTTGCCGGTCTCGCGCGGACGCTGTGGACGGCCGCGGCCGTGCTGCTGGCGGTCAACCTGCTCGCGGCGGGCATCCTGCTGGCGCGCGATGGCGCAGTGCCGCCGTTTCGCCGGGCCCCGCAGGCGAACGGCCCAGCCGGGAGTTTCCTGCCCGGGGATTCCGCGGTGGTGAACGGGAGCGGGCTGCAGGCGAGGACCGCGGCCGGCGCCGACGCGCCGGTGGCCGCGGAACTGGTTCCGGGGGAGATCGTGACGGTCGCCGGCGCCGCCGTGGCCGCCGGCGGCGAGCGCTGGCTGCCGGTGACGATCACCCGGCAGGGCGCGCCGGCCGACGTCTGGGTGAACGAGGGCTGGCTGCGCCCGCGCGGCTGACGGCCGTTCCCGCAGGCGCTAGGGCTTGTCCTCCGGGAGCAGCCCGCGTTCGAGGGGGCCGAACCGCCAGTCGTCGCCGAGCAGCAGCGAGTGGCGCAGGTCGAGGGCGGGGTCGGTCTCCGGGAAGTCGTGCCGGTAGTGGGCGCCGCGGCTCTCGGCCCGGCGCAGCGCGGCTGCCACGATGGCGGCGGCGGCGTCGGCCATGTTGCGGGCCTCCCAGAGGTCGCGCGAGGGGGCCGCAAGGTCCGACAGGCTGGCGGCGATGGCCGCGACCTCCCGGTCCGCGCGCTCGAGGCCCGGGGCGTCGCGGACGACGGCGACGTCCCGGCTCATGATCTGCTGCAAACGGGCGCGCAGGGTCGCGACATCGGCGGAGACCTCGGCGGCCTCGGCGGCCATGGCGCGGCCGGCCGGGAGCAACGCCTGATCGATCTGGGGAGCCTCGGGCAGCACCGCCGCGCTGATCCGCCCGGCGGCGGCGAAGCCGAAGACCAGACCCTCCAGCAGGGAATTGCTGGCGAGGCGGTTGGCGCCGTGAATGCCGGTGCAGGAGGCCTCGCCGAGCGCGCTGAGGCCGGCGACCCCGGTCGCGCCGTCGGTTCCGGCGATGAGGCCGCCGATGAAGTAGTGGGAGGCCGGGGCGACCGGGATGAGATCGGTGGCGAGGTCGAGGCCGCGGCGCGCGAGTTCGGCGTTGATGGTGGGGAACCGGAGACGGACGGCCGCCGGGTCGAGGTGGCGCAGGTCGAGCGAGACCGAGCCCATCTCGTCGATGCCCATCTGCCGCTGGATGCCGCGGGCCACGACGTCGCGCGGGGCGAGTTCGCCGAGCGGGTGCAGATCGGGCATGAAGCGCTCGCCGTGGGCGCCGCGGAGATAGGCGCCCTCGCCGCGGATCGCCTCGGTCACGAGAAATGGCGTGCTGCCCGGCAGGGACAGCACCGTGGGATGGAACTGGACGAACTCGACGTCCGCCACCGGTGCGCCGGCGCGGAGGGCCATGGCCAGCCCGTCGGCGGTCGCGCCGGGCGGGTTGGAGGTGGTGGCCCAAAGCTGGCCTGCGCCGCCAGCGGCGAGGACCGTCTCCGGCGCTTCGAGGCGGACCAGCGCGGCGCCCGGCGCGAGTTGGGCGACGACGCCGTGGCAGCGCCCGCCCTCCATCAGCAGATCGAGCGCGAAGGCGCGGGGATAGACGTCCACCCGCGGGTCTTCCCTGACGCGGGCGACGAGGGCGCGTTCGATCTCGGCGCCGGTGGCGTCGCCGCCAGCGTGGAGGACGCGATGGCGGCTGTGGGCGGCCTCGCGGCCGAGCAGCGGCTTGCCGTCCGGGCCGGCATCGAAGTGGGCGCCGATGCCGACGAGCCACTCGACCGCCTCCGGCGCGCCGTCGACCAGCACGCGCACCGCGCCGGGGTCGCAGAGGCCGGCGCCGGCCGCGATGGTGTCGTCATAGTGCAGGTCGGTGCTGTCGTCGATGCCCACGGCGGCGGAAAGGCCGCCCTGCGCGTACCGGGTGTTGCTCTCGCCCAGCAACCCCTTCGTCATCAGGGCGACGCGCAGGCCGGGCGGGAGGCGCAGCGTGAAGGAGAGCCCAGCCACGCCCGCCCCGATGACGATGACGTCATAGGGAACGGCGGGGAGGCTGGAGGGGTCGTCGACGAGGAGGTTGCCGCAGGGTCGGTTGCTCATGGGGCGGGAGTGTAGGGCATCGCGCGCGGTCGCGGGTCCGGCAGGGTTCCGGCGGCGGCGGGGATACAATGCGGCCGTCCGCGGCGGAGGGGTGCAACCCGGGCGAATGCCCGGATTCCGCGTCGTGAACGACCGCGAGACCCCCGAGGCAGCCGGGAGGACGCCCGTGAAGATCACCAGCGCCGAAGCGTTCATGGTCGTGCTGGAGCCTGAGTCGCCCCGGACGGACGCCATCCAGGCCTTCACCTGCCAGGAGACGATCTTCGTCGAGCTTGCGGCCGGGGATGGCGCGACCGGGCTTGGGTACACCTACACCATCGGCACCGGCGGCCGCGCGGTCCTGGCGATGCTGGAGAAGCATCTCCTGCGGCGGCTGATCGGGCGGGATGCCCGCGAGGTCGAGGCCATCTGGCAGGACCTGTTCTGGTCGACCCACAGCACCGTGGTCGGGGCGATCACCAGTCTCGCGCTGGCGGCGATCGACACCGCGCTCTGGGATCTTCGCTGCAAGGCGGCCGGTCTGCCGCTGTGGATGATGGCGGGCGGAGCGAGGCGCACGGTGCCGCTCTACGACACCGAGGGCGGCTGGCTGCAGCTTTCCACTCCCGATCTGGTGGCGGTCGCCCGGCGGTCCGTGGCGCAGGGGTGGCCGGGGGTGAAGATCAAGGTCGGCAAGCCGGACGCCGCCGAGGATGTGGAGCGGCTGACGGCGGTGCGGCAGGCGGTCGGGCCGTCGGTGCATCTGATGGTCGACGCCAACCAGAGCATGACCGCCGCCGAGGCGAAGCGACGGGCCCGGCTGTTCGAGCCGCTGGACCTGTACTGGTTCGAGGAGCCGCTGCCCGCCGAGGACATCACCGGCCATGCGTTGCTGGCCGCCAGCACCAGCCTGCCGATCGCGGTCGGCGAGAGCCTGTACAGCCCGAGCCACTTCCGGGAGTATCTGGCGGCGGGGGCGTGCGGCATCGTGCAGGTGGATGTGGCGCGGATCGGCGGCATCACGCCGTGGCTGAAGACGGCGCATTTGGCCGAGGCCTTCAACGTCAAGGTTGCGCCGCATTTCCTCATGGAACTGCATGTCTCGCTGGCCGCGGCGGTGCCGAATTCGCTCTATGTCGAGCATATCCCGCAGCTCGACGAGGTCATCACCACCCCGATGACCGTCGCCAACGGCTGCGCGGTCGCACCGATGGAGCCGGGGCTGGGGATCGCCTGGGACCGGGAGAAACTCGACCGGATGCGCGAGCCCGCCTGATCCACGGGCCGGTTGGCGGGCGGAACCGCTCGGGCGGATGCGGACGGAGCCGCGGCGGCCCCGCCGCTGGCGTCGGAACCGGGCGCACGCTCAACCCGGGCAGTCGTCCGGCTTCCACGGGCGAAGGGAGAGCATCAGCGCCGGACAGGCGGCGAACCACGCCTCCCGGGAGAGCTGATCCATCGGCGGCAGCCGCTGGCGGTCGGGGGAATCCGGGGGGAGCCCGAGCATCCGCAGGTGTTCCTCGGCCATGCCGGCCAGGCAATCGCGGGGGAGGCCGGAGACAGGGCCGGCGTGCAGGAGCGGCTCGCCCTGCGAACCGAAGGCGGCGGCGTAGGTGCGGTACTGCCGGAACACGCCGAGGGGCGTGGCGCGGCAGGAGATCTCGTCGGGTCCCATTGGCAGCGGCTTGCCAATGGCGCCGAGCCCCGGGGTGGTGGCATAGGTTTCGTCGGTGGCGTAGACGGGCTGCCAGAAGCCCGAGTCTTCGCGTTGCCAGAGTTCGATGGTCACGTCGCGGCGCTTGCCGTCCCGGCCGCAGGAGAAGCCCGCCAGCGCGCGGATGAGCCCGTCGCGCTCCTCGGGCGCGCGCGGCGTGATGGCGCAGCCGGCGACCATCAGCGGCTGTTCGTCCGGGGCGATCTGGATGCCGCCGGGCGGGGTCGAGATCGGGCGCGTCTGGCCCGCGCCGGGCGCGGGCGCGGCCAGCAGGCAGGAAAGCGCGGCGATGACGAGCAGGGCGCGAGGCGCGCGCATACCAGACCTCCGGGCGGACGCCGCGCGACCGTCGCGCGGGCGGTCCCGCTTCTGGCAGGATACGCATTGGAGACGCAGGCTGCGCAAGGAGGAGAACATGCCATTCGGCTACAACGGCGCCATCCTCCACGTCGATCTCGGAACGCGGACGGCCCGGATGGAGCGCCCGTCGGAGATCGCGTGGCGGCGGCTTGCCGGTGGCGGCTTGCTCGGCACGGCCCTGCTGCTGCGGGACACGCCTGCCGGGCTCCATCCGTTCGATCCCGCGATGCCGCTCATATTCGCCAGCGGGGTCATTGCCGGGCAGCCGTATCCGGGGCTGGCCCGCTTCTCGCTGGTCAGCCGCAGCGCGATGACCGGCGGCATCGGCGAGTGCCGGTGCGAGGG
>JBJTKE010000401.1:0-1568 GCA_046096285.1 Chloroflexota bacterium | reverse complement strand
CCCGCACCCTCCCGCCCGGCCGGGACCGGGTCCGCCGCCGCTGTAGCGAACTCGCTGTCGGCTGGGTGCTGACCTTCGGCCGCCACACCGTCACCCGCGCCCTCGCCGCCCTCGGCCGCACCGAGCAGGACTGGACCGCCTGGCACCGCCTGTTCAGCCGCGCCCGGTTCGACCCGGACGCCGCCGGCCGCGCCCTCGTCACCGAAACCCGGCCGTTCGTGCCCGCCGCCGATCCGTATGTCGCAGCCGTCGACACCACAATCCTCAGCCGGCACAGCCGTCGCTTGCCCGGCGGCAGTTGGTGGCGCGCCGCTGGCGCCGCCCCGTTCGCCCGCGGCTTGCGGCGGGGTCAGCGGTTGCTCTCGCTGCACTGGCTGGCCCTGCGCGCGGCCTCCGGCTACGGATGGGCGGTGCCGTTGCGGCGGCCGCCGGCGTTTCCCGCCTCCGCCCAGCCCAGCGGCGAGCCGCCCCGGCGGGAATGGGAGGCGGCCCGGGACGCCACCAGTTGGCTGCGCGCCGCGCTGGATGCAGCGGGCCAGGCCGAGCAGCCCCTGGTGATCGTCGGCGACGGCGCCTGCGACACGGCCGACCTCTACCGGACGGCGCCGGAGCGCACCGTGCTGCTGACGCGAGCCGCGCGCAACCGGACGCGGTACGCGCTGCCGACGCCGGCGGCGCCGCACACGCGGGGCGCGCGTCGGCGCTCTGGCGAGCATATGCCGACGCCCGCCGAGTTGCTGCGCGTGCCGCGCGGCTGGACCCGGGTGACGCTGATGATCCGCGGCCGGCGGCGGCGGGTGCGGGCGCGGCTGATTGCGCCGGTGCTGGTCAAGCCCGCGTCCGGCTGCCCGTTGTTCCTGGTGGTGGCCCACGGCGCCGGTCGCCGCGCCGCCCCCCGCCGTCGTCAGCCCTGGTTCGGGCTGGTGACGGCCGTACCGGATGGGAACGTCGGCTGGCAGCCCCCCGCCGACCTCGGCACCCTGCTGGGCTGGGCGTGGCAGCGCTGGGAGGAGGAGTTCGCCCATCGCGAGGAGAAGACCACCCTCGGCATGGACCAACCGCCCGCTTCGAGCGCGGCGGGAACGGTGCTCACCCCGCAGTGGGTGGCGTGGCTGTACGCGGTGCTGGCCCTCGCCGGGCTCCGGGTGTGGGGGCAGGATCCGCCGCCGCATGCGGCGACCACCCGGTGGTGGCGCGGCAGCCAGCGGTGGACGCTGGGACAGGTGCTGCAGGGACTGCGGGCGGAACTCGGCAACCAAGGTGGAATATCAGCCCGTTTGGGCGGTCATCGCGGCCACTCGGCCCGGATTGGCGCACGCCGCGACGCTGCTGGCCAATGCGATGCTTGCCGCCGACCTCACCTGACCCTCGCGGGAGCCTGCGCCGCCGGTCTCCCGCCGCCGCGCACCCGCCATCGACGGTCGTCCGGTCGGTCGACCGCACCCCTTGCTGCCCCAAAAAAGCCAAAGAGCAGACAGGAGACTGGGCGGCCGAAACGGCCCCCCCCACTCCAGTTTCCCGGGTGATCGGGGCCCCGCCCACCGCAGGGGGCCGGGGGTCCCGCCGCC
>JBJTKE010000400.1:0-5061 GCA_046096285.1 Chloroflexota bacterium | reverse complement strand
CCCCGGCACCCCCGCCGCGGTGCGGCCCGCACGCCCTGGCCCAACGAGCCCCCGGCGCGGCACCGGGGCCCCCACCTGGGGGCGCCCCGCGCCGGGCCGGAAAGGAGCGCGCCGACATGCACCTCACGGGACGCCTGCTGCTGGCGGGCCTGCTGCTGGCCGCAGGGGCAGCCACGCCTGCCGCCAGCCACGCGGCGGCGCAGGACGCCACCCCCGCCACCCCTGCCGCCTGCGCCGCCATGACCAGCGACCAGAGCCGCGAGGTGGCCGCCGCGTTCATGGACCGCCTGAACGCCTCCGACCTCGACGGCATGGCCGCGATGGTCGCGCCGGATGCGGTCTACTCCAGCGCCACCCAGGGCGAGAAAACCGGCCCGCGGGGGGTGGCCGACGCCCTCGGCGCCATCCTTCAGGCCTACCCCGACGCCGTGCACGAGACGAAAGCGGTGATCGCTGACGGGAACGCCGCCGTCGTCCGCTGGACCGCGCGGGGGATCAACACCGGCCCGCTCCTTGGCCGCGAACCCACCGGCGAGGCCCGCGAATGGGAGGGCATGTTCCTGTTCCGAATGGAGTGCGGGCTGATCGCCGGGGCGCGCTCCGCGGTCGAGCAGGCGGCCGCCCTCGGCCTCCCCGGCGCCGACGCCCGGCAGGAACCGGATGCCCCCGCCGCCACCCCGGGCCCCTGCGAGCCGATGAGCCGGGAGGCCATGCGCGCGGCCGTGGCCACGTTCTGGACCGACGGCTGGAACGCCGGGAACGTCGCCGTCTCCCGGGAACTTGCCGCGCCCGGCATCGTCCAGCACTGGGTAACGGGCGACGACACCCGGGGCGCCGACGCGGGCGCCGTCCGGCTCGAGGCCCTCTTCGCCGGGATGCCCGATCTCGCCATCAGCTGGGACGATATCCTCGTCGACGGCGATCTCGCGGCCGCGGCATGGACCTGGCGGGGAACCGACACCGGCGGCATGTTTGGCCAGCCGCCGACCGGGCGCGCCGTCGACTACGACGGCATCAGCATCTTCCGCTTCGCCTGCGGAAAAATCGCCGAAACCTGGACCGAGGGCGACGTCAACCGGATGCTCGCTCAACTCGCAGGATCGTAGCGGCGGCCCCGCCGTCGCCCAGTCCGAACAAGGAGACCCGGGACATGTCCGCTTTCGCACGTTTCCTCACCGCCGCCCTCGTGGCCGTCGCCGCCCTGACCGCCCCGGGATGGGCCGCCGCGCAGGATGCCACCCCCCCGGCCGGCTGCGCCGACCTCGACGACGCCACGATGGCCGCCATGGCCAGGGCCTGGACCGACCACTCCTTCTCCGGCGAGCCGGATCCCGCCTTCGACGCCATGCTCGCCCCGGATCTCCTTTACCACTCCGCCGCCTTCGGCGACGTCGACGGCGCGGGCTGGCTGGCTGGCCGCGCCGTCCTGGGCAAGGCCTTCCCCGACGGCGCGATCACCGTGAATCAGACCATCGTCGATCCGCCCTGGGCGGTCACCCAGTGGACCGCCCGCGCCACCTTCACCGGCGACTTCATGGGCATGCCCGCCACCGGCGCTCCGGTCGACTGGGACGCGATCAACATCTACCGCTTCGATTGCGGCCGGATCGCCGAGGCCTGGACGCAGATCGACCAGTTGGGCCGCCTCGATCCCGTCACCCCCGCGGCGGACCGCCCGGCGACGCCTGTCGCCGCCTGCGCCGACCCCGCCGCCCCTGTTTCCGATGCCGCCGCCGAGGCCATCGTCGATGCCTGGTGGGGCGGCCTCTGGGGCGCGGGCGATGCTGCCGCCTTCGAACAGATCTCCCATGAGGACATCCTCCACCACTGGGCGATGGGGCCCGACACCGTCGGCCGCGACGCCATCGTCGAGCGGGTCGGGAAGTGGCGCGCGGCCATGCCCGACATCGCCTTCACCCACGCCGAGGTGCTCGTGGACGGCGACCTCGCCGCCGCCCGCTGGACCGGCACTGGCACTGACACCGGCGGCGTCAACGGCACCCCCCCCACCGGGAAGGCGGTGACGATGGAGGGCATCAATCTCTTCCGCGTCCAGTGCGGCCAGGTCACCGAAATCTGGTCCGAGATGGACGCGGCCGGCTTCCTCGAGCAACTCGGGTCCTGACGCGTGGCCGACGACGGGCGCGCGGCGCGGGCGGCCGAGGCCGTTTCCCGCCTCACCGGTGAGATCTGGAGCAGGCGCAGGCTCGACCTCGTGCCGGTCCTGTACGCCCCGGACCACATCCGCCACGAACCGGGCGGCGACGACGGCGTCGGCGTCGAGGTCGCCCGCGCCGCCGCCGCCCGCGTCCACGCCCGTTTCCCCGGCGTCCCGCAGGACGAGCACATCCTGCTGGCCGAGGGCGACACGGTCTTTCGCCGCTGGTCCTTCACCGGCGCCTACCACGCGCCGGACGGGACCGTCTCACCGCGCCCGGTCATGCTGGACGCGATGACCATCTACCGGATGCGCGACGGCCTGCTGGCCGAAACGTGGACCACGGCGGACTGGCGCGGCCTCGGCCTGCACCTCGCCGGCGAACCCGTCGCGGCGGACCGGCGAACCGTTCGTCGGGTCCTCGCCGCCCCGGGCGACGACCCCGCCGTCCGGGAGACCGCCCTCGCCGCCGCCCGAGCGCTCGCCGCCGGCGACACCGGGTCCGTCGCCGCGTGGTTCGCCCCGGATTGCCGCGACCGCTCCAGCCACGGCACGGCCGCCGCCGGCCACGACGGCCTGCGCGCCTGGATGGCGGCCCGCCGCGCGGCCTTCCCGGCGCTGGCGGTGGAGATCGAGGATGCCGTGTCCGTGGCCGCCGGGGAGTGGGCCGCGGTCGCCTGGACCTGCTCCGGGCGGCAGGACGGCCCCGTCGCAGGCTACCCCGCCACCGGCCGCGTGGCCGCCTGGGGTGGCCAGGCCCTGTTTCGCGTCGCGGGCGGCCGCGTGGCGGAGTTCTGGCGCATCGAGGACGAGGCCGGGATGCTGCGGCGGCTCGGGCTGACCGCCGGGTAAGGCGGGACCGCGCACCGCCCCCAGGGCGCGGGGCGCATGGCGCGGCAACAGGCGAACGGGATGCCGGGGCCGATCCCGGCTGGCTGGAGGATGGATCATGCGAGCGAATGCGGCGATCCTGGCGGCGTGCCTGATGGCGATCGTTCCCGGCAGTGCCGGACCCGGCGGCACGGCCGCGCTCGCGACGGATGCGGCCACCCCGGCCGCCTGCGGCATCGGCCGCGACACCATCGCCGCCCTCGCGGAGGCGACCTTCCCGCCCGCGCGCGTGAGTGATGCGTTCCTGCCGGACGCCGCCGTGCACGGCAGCGCGACTGCCCCGGACCTCGATGCCCCGGCGTGGCTGGAGGAACGCGCCAGCGAGCGCGCCGCCATCGCCGATGCCGTCACCGTCGTTGACGCCCTGCTGCTCGACGGCGACGCCGCGCTCGCCGTGTGGACGGTGACCGGGAACGCCCCGCCGGAGGACGCCGCCGCCGGCGACGGCGCCAGCGACCGCGCTGGCGCGGAGCCGGCGCCCCGCCGCTGGCACGGCATCGACCTGTACCGGCTCGACTGCGGCGGCGGCGGCGGCGGCGGCCGGATCGCCGAGGTCTGGAGCCTGGTCCAGCGGATCGAGGATCCCGCCGCGATGCCGCTGGCGGTTCCGCCCGTTCGCGCCTGCGCCGATCCCATGCCCGTGCGGCCCGAGGCGGATGCGGCGGTGCGGACCTGGCTCGTCGACGGCTGGTCGGACGGCGACCTCGCGGCGGTCGACGCGATCATCGACCCCGGAGTCGCCTACCACTCGGTCCCCTGGTCGGAGACCACCGGACCGGCCGGGATCGCCGACGCGATCGAGGGAACCCAGGCGGCTTTCCCGGACGTGCGGAGCGTGCCGGACCCGGCGGTGATCGACGGCGCATGGGCCGGGGCGCGCTGGACCTCCACCGGCACGAACACCGGCGGCGAGGACGCCACCGGCAGGGCGGCCACGTGGACCGGCATCGACGTGCTGCGCCTCGCCTGCGGCAAGGTCGTCGAGATCTGGTCGGTCGAGGACACCGCGGCGGTGGAGGCGCAACTCGGGACGTAGGGCGTCCCGCCGGTCAGGGCGCCGGGGTGGGCGCCGCCGGAACCACGGTCGGCACGGCTACCGCGGGTGGCGTCGTGCCGTCCGGGAAGCAGACCGCGTAGACCGAGATCTCGCCGACCAGCCCGTCGTAGTTGTCGTACACCACCAGCCAGCGGGACTGCCCGGTCGTCAGCAACTGCGGCAGGCTGGCGCGCACGGCGATGCCGCTCACGCCGACCGAGAAGCCGCCGCCGGTGAGCCGCTCGTCCGGCAGGCAGGCGATGGTCGCGGCGTTGCCCGCGCCAGCCACCAGCGCCGTCCGCGATTCGCGGAAGATGGGCGCGCCGGCGAGGCCCACCGGGCCGGTCGGGCCGGTGTAGGACCAGCCCCCGGGGCCGGTCGGGCCGAAGGGGCCGCGCACGCCCCGCGGGCCGGGGCGCCCGGTCGGGCCGGTGGGGCCCTCGGGGCCCCGCCGCCGCCGGGTCTGGGCGGTCTCGATCACGTCGTCCTGGGCGCTGGCAGCCGCGGGCGCGACGGATGCCGCCGCCGCCGCCGCGGCCGCCACGGCGGCGCGGCGGGAGACGATTTCCCCGAGGACGGCGGCGACGGTGCGGCGAGGCGAGGCGGGCATGGGCGCTATCCCGGTGCGTCAGGCGCGACGTTCGTACATCGCGGAAGGATAGCCCGAACCGCGCCGCGGCGGGGCGGCGGTACACTGGTTGCGGCAATGCCGGGAGCGCGGCCGCTTCGCCGCGCCAGCCGATGCCGGAGGTGTTCCCCATGCGCCGATCCCTGCCCACCGCGTTTGTCCTCGCCCTCGCCCTCGCCCTTGCCCTCGCCCATGCCCTGCTGCCCGGGTCCCCGCCGCCGCTCGCCGCACCGTCGCCGCCGTCCTCGGGGAAATCGTCTCCCGCCGCGCCGCCGTGGCGGCCGCGGCGGCGGCGGCGGCATCCGTCGCGCCCGCGGCTGCCAGCGCCCAGGACGACGTGATCGAGAC
>JBJTKE010000399.1:0-5715 GCA_046096285.1 Chloroflexota bacterium | reverse complement strand
ACCCCGGCCGCAGCCACTCCGGTTCCCGCCGCCGCGGCCGCCCCGGCCCCCCCGACGGTCATCGCCGCCGCCCCGGACGGGGACGGGGCCGTGGAGGCCCAGCACACCGGGAGCGGAATCCCGGCCTCCGCAACGCTCGCCGGCGCGGCCATCGCCGCGGCGCTGGTCGCCGCGCTCGCGGTTCGCCGCCGCCGGGGAACCGCCGATGAGCCTTTCGTCATCTCGATGCGCGACGCAAGCGCGCTGAACCGGTAGCGGCGCCATCGGCGCCAGAGGGAAGCATGATGTTTCGCACGCCAGCCAAATCGCCGCGGGAAACTGCCACCGGGCAACCGGGGAGCCTGAGCCTGGAACGCAACGCCCGCGTTTTCGCCAGTGACGGTCCCGTCGGCGTCCTGCGCCAACTCGTCGTGGACGAATCCTCCGGCGAGATCTCGCTGCTGGTGATCGCCCCGGAGGACGGATCGCCGCCGATCCTGGTGCCCGCCGGGCTGCTGCAGCGAAGCGCCGGCAGCGCCCTCTTCCTCTCGGTCAGCCGCAGCCAGTTCGCTCGCGCGGCGGCGCGAGCCGCCCGGTTCGATAAAGCCGGATTCCAGCCCGCCAACTTCAAGCGCGCGATTCGCGCTGGAGGTCGCGCGGCCGCCACGGCGCTGCCGATGCTGCGGACCGCCTGCCGGGACGCGGCCACCGCATCCCTCCCGGACGCCGACACTCCGCCCCTGAGCCAGGGCGCCGCGGCGTTGCCGCCGGTCGCGGCGCATCCGGCGGGCAACGGGCGCAGGCTCGCGGCTATCCGGCTGCCCGGCCGCCATGCGAGCGATCGTCCAGCCCTTGCCGCCACCGGCGACTGACTGCGAAGGAGATCAGGGAGCAACCGAATGAGCGGATCTGAACGGGTGATCAACGAGCGCACCGGGGCGGAGGTCTTCTCCGACCTGAACCGGGCGCGCGGCCGCTGGGGCAACTTCAGGGGCCTGATGCTGCGCGGCTCCATGCCGGATGGCGAGGGCCTGCTGTTCGCCCCCGCTCGCGGCATCCAGACCCATTTCATGCGCTTCCCGATCGACCTCATCTTCCTCGACGAGACGAACCGCGTCGTTTCCATCCGCGAGGCGATGGCCCCCTGGAAACTCGACTTCACCAACGCCGCCGCCGTCATCGAGGCCAACGGCGGCATGGCCCGGCGGGTGGGCATCGACGTCGGCGACCGGCTCATCTTCCGGTAGTCTCGGCGCACCCGGCCCGCCGCCGCATTGCCGGAGGGCGGGAAGCCGGATTGCCGCGCCGGATCGGCGAATCCGGCGGCCCGGGCCACGCGCCGCGAAAACGACGGGGCCCCGCCGCCAGCTACCCGGCGACTGCCGACGCAAGGGCCTCGCGCGCCGCCCGGAAGGAGGCCAGCGGATCGCCCGTCGGCACGAACTCCATCCCGACCCAACCCGAAAACCCCGTCCCGGAGATCGCGCGGTAGATCGGACCGTACTGCAACTCCTGCGAGGCGTCCGGCTCATTGCGGCCCGGGTTTCCCGCCACGTGGTAGTGCGAGAACGCGCGCGCATTGCCCCGGATCGTGCGGATCACGTCGCCCTCCATGATCTGCATGTGGTAAACGTCGTAGAGCAGCGAGACCGCCGGGGAACCGACGAGGTCGAGCAGGCGAACTCCCCACGGCGTGCGGTCGCACTGGTAGCCGGGGTGGTCCACCCGGCTGTTCAGCAACTCCACCGCCAGCGACACGCCTGCCCGCTCCGCCGCGGGCGCAACCCGGCGCAATCCCTCGGCCGTGGCCTCCAGTCCCGCCTCGTCGGACAGGCCGTCCCGGTTGCCGCTGAAGCAGATCAGCGTCGGGAACCCCCAGCGGGCGGCGAGGTCGATGTTCGCCAGCAGTTCATCCTCGATCCGGTCGTGTTCACCGCGCCGGTTCAACCCGACCTCCAGCGAGGCGTGGCCACGGTGCGCGGCCACCGCCAGCCCCGCCCCGGCGATGGCTGGCCACCACTCCGGCTCGGCCAGTTCGATCCCGTCGTAACCCGCCGCCGCTGCCAGCCGGATGATCTCCGGCGGCGCCAACCCGGCCTGCTCCAGGCACCACCACGCCAGTGAGCTGCGAATCCGCCCCGCCATCCCGTCCTGCATGTCCCGGACCTCCTGACCGCCCCGCCCCGGGGCGTCACGCGGTGAACGACAGCGCCTTGAACTGGGCCACCTGGCCGGTGATCGCGGTCTCCGTCGGCAGCCGCTCCATGCTGGACGCGCCGTAGAAACCGACCACGCCGGTCGTCCGCGCCAGCACGAACGCGGCGTCCTCCGGTTCGGCGATGGGGCCGCCGTGACAGAGGACCAGCACGTCCGGGTTCACCGCGTGGGCGGCGTCGGCCATTTCCTGCACCCGGGCGGCGGCTTCCTCCAGCGACATCGCCGTCTGCGCCCCGATCGTCCCTTTGGTTGTCAGCCCGACGTGCGGCACGAGGATGTCCGCCCCGGCGGCCGCCATCTCGCGCGCCTCGTCCGGGGTGAATGCATAGGGGGTGGTCAGCAGGTTGAGCGCGCGCGCCTTCCGCACGAGATCGACCTCCAGGCCGAAACCCATGCCGGTCTCCTCGAGGTTCTGGCGGAACGTTCCCTCGAACAGCCCGACCGTCGGGAAGTTCTGGATGCCGCTGAACCCCATCGCCGCCAACTGCGGCAGGAACAGGTCCATGATGCGGAAGGGATCGGTGCCGCAGACGCCCGCCATGACCGGGGTGCGCTCCACCACCGGCAGCACCTCCCGCGCCATGTCGACGACGATGGCGTTTGCGTCGCCATACGGAAGCAGCCCGGCCAGCGATCCCCGCCCCGCCATCCGGTACCGCCCGGAGTTGTAGATCACGATCAGGTCGGCCCCGCCCGCTTCGGCGCACTTTGCCGAGAGCCCGGTCCCCGCCCCCGCCCCGACGATCGGCATTCCCGCCGCGAACTGCGCCCGCAGCCGCGCCAGGAACTCCTCGCGTTTCATGGCACTCACTCCCGCCCGCTCTCCGGGGCCGCACGTTCGGCGATCATCGCATGGAGCGCGTCGGCCATTGCCACCGCGAATGCCGGGTCGTTGATCGCCGCATCCGAGAACTCGGCGCGGACCGGATCCCGGAGGCGTTCCCGCAGCGCGCCAGCCAGCGCCAGGTCGGCCTCGGGATCGTGAAACACGCCGCCCACTCCGGCAATGGCGGATACCCCGCCCAGCGGCACGAACAGCGCGACCGGGCCGCGCGCCGGGGCGAGCCGGTCGGCAATCCGGCGGCCGATATCGGCGCACTCCTCCGGCGTGGTGCGCATCAGCGTCACCGCCTGGTTGTGACGATGCAACCGGCGGCCCCGGAACCGTTCCGGCACGCTCTCGGCGGGGCCGAAATTGACCATGTCCACCGCGCCCACCGAGACCACCTGCGGAACGCCCATCGCCCCCGCGGCAGTGAGGCGGTCCGGTCCGGCGGACATCACCCCGCCGACCAGTTCATCGGCGAGTTCGGTGGTGGTGACGTCCAGCACCCCGGCGAAGAAGCCCTCGCCGATCAACCGCTCCATCGCCGCGCCGCCGGTTCCGGTGGCATGGAAGACGACCACCTCGTACCCGAGATCCTCCAGGCGTTCCCGCGCCGCGGTGACGCAGGGGGTGGTCACCCCGAACATCGTGGCGGCGATCAGCGGACGGGCCGCGGGGGCCGGCGCGAACGCAGTCCTGGCCCAGGCCATGCCACGGGCCATGCCACGGGCCATGCCGGCCACGGCCGCCGCCGCGTTGGCGAGGATCGGTTCGGAGATGCGATTGACGCCGGCGATGTCCACCACCGAGTGCATGAGCGTCAGGTCGCTCATGCCGACGTAGGGCCGGGTATCTCCGGCGGCCACGGTCGAAACCAGCAGTTTCGGCACGCCGAGCGGGAGCGCCCGCATCGCTTCGGAGATCAGCGCCGATCCGCCGCCGCCGCCGAGACCGGCGACCGCGTCGAGGCGGCCCTCGTCATGCCACCGGCGGACCACCGCGGCCGCGCCGCGCGACATCGCGGCGATCGCCTCCCCGCGGTCGCCCGCCGCGGCCAGGTCGGCGAGATCGGCCCCGGCGGCGCGGGCGACCTCCTGCCGGGTGATGTCCGGGACGGCCAGCGGGGCGCCCAGCACGCCGGCATCGATCAGGATCACCTCGACGCCGTGGCCGAGCAACCGCTCCCGCAGCCAGGCGTACTCCAGTCCCTTCGTATCGAGCGCGCCAACCAGCACGACCGTCGCCATCGCATGCCTCGCCACCGCGATCGCTGCCGCTCTCTCCGGATCGGCCAGTGCCGCCGCGCAGGGCGCGGCCACCAGCCCCGGCGCCGCCGGGCGCGCCATCCCCGGGCCGACGCGCTCCACAACCGATCATCGCAGATCGCCCGCGGCCAGGCGCGCCCGTCATCGCGACCATTCTCCCGTGATTTTGTGGACATAGTTGACATTCACTCCGCCACCCGCTAAAGTGCCCCAAGTCCACCGGCTTGGTAGACATTTCAGCGCCCCTCGGGCGCTCGCAGAAAGGTTCCCGGCATGACGTACCCGGCCGCCGCTCGGTCCCTTTTCTCCCGCCGCCGCCTCCTCGTCGCCTCCGCGGCGGCGGCCACCGCCGCCGGGCTCCCCGGCGCGTTCCAGCCGCGCACGGTCCGGGCCGAAGGCGTCACCCTGACGCTCGTCGCCTACTCCACCCCGCGCGAAGCCTACGAAGCGCTCATCCCGATGTTCGCCGCCACCGAAGCCGGGGCAGGCGTCACCTTCGAGCAGTCCTACGGTTCCTCCGGGGACCAGTCGCGAGCGGTCGAAGCCGGGCTCCCCGCCGACATCGTGGCGCTTTCGCTGGAACCCGACGTCACCCGCCTCGTCAAGGCCGGACTCGTCGACGAGACCTGGAACGCGGACGAGTACAAGGGCATGGTCACGGACTCGGTCGTCGCCTTTGGCGTTCGCCCGGGCAACCCGAAGGCGGTGGCCGGCTGGGCCGATCTGCTGCAGGATGGCATCCAGGTGTTGACCCCCAATCCGCTGACCTCCGGGGGCGCCCGCTGGAACATCATGGCCGCCTGGGGCGCGCTGCTGAAGCAGGGCAAGACCGAGGACGAGGCCAAGGCCTACCTCCGCGACTTCTTCACCCACGTGCCGGTGCAGGACAAGAGCGCCCGCGAGTCGCTGCAGACCTTCGTCGGCGGCGTCGGCGACGTGCTGATCGGCTACGAGAACGAGCTCGAGCTGGCGATCACCAACGGCGAGGAGCTGGAGATCGTGATCCCGGCCGAAACGATCCTGATCGAAAACCCGGTCGCGGTCATCAACGCCTCCGCCAACCGCGAGAAGGCCCAGGCCTTCATCGACTTCCTCCGCTCCCCCGAGGCCCAGAAGGTCTTCGGCGAGAACCACTACCGCCCGGTCGTCACCGAGGTGTACGACACCTTCGACTTCGTCGAGCCTGCCGAACTCTTCACCATCGCCGACCTCGGCGGCTGGTCCGATGTCTCCGCGAAGTTCTTCGATCCGGATGCGGGGATCGTCGCCGAGGTGCAGGCCCAGGCATGACGACCATCGCCAGACCGGCCGTCGCGGTCCACACTCCGGGGATCGCGCGGCCGCGCCGCAACGGCGGCTCCGACCTGTTGCAGGGAGCCGTCGCCGCGTGGCTTGCCGGCTGCGTGGCCATTCATCTCATTGCCGTGG
>JBJTKE010000398.1:0-1639 GCA_046096285.1 Chloroflexota bacterium | reverse complement strand
ATCCACGTCACCGACGGCGACCACCCGTACATGAGCAAGTGGTGGGTGCCGGGGCTGATCATCGGCTACGAGCACAGCTTCACCCACGCGGCGGCGGATTTCCTCGAGGGGCTGGAGAGCGGCTACCCCGCCTCCCCGACCTTCCGCGAGGCGCTGGCGACCGATTACGTGTGCGACGCCATCCTCCGCTCCGGGCGCGAGGAAAAGTGGGAGAACGTCAAGCACTAACCGCCCAAAAACTGGCGACCCGGCAGGTGCGCGGAGCCCCTGCCGGGTCGCTTGCGTTTCCGTAGGTGGTGGCGGCGTCGGGCTCAGGATCCGGGCGGCAGGAGGCGCGTTGGGTCACCGCCCATGATGCTGGCCACCTTCGCCGGCAGGTGCTTCGCCGGGCCGAAGTGGGGGGCGGCCTGCCGGAAGCGCAGGATGTACTCGGCGGCGTTGTCGAGGCCGCGGGTGGCGTGAAGGGCGTCGTCGAGGGTCTGGCCGATGGCGAAGGAGCCGTGCCAGCGCAGGACTACCGCCTTGCGGCCGTCGAGGGCATTGGCGAGATCGTCGGCGACGAGGTTCCAGCCGAAGATCTCGGGGGCGGCCACCACCTTCGCGCCCTTCAGGCCGAGGTAGAGCAGGCCGTTCTCGTCGATCGGCATGATCTCGTCTTCGAAGAAGGAGAGGAGCACCGCATTGCGGGGGTGGGCATGGATGATGGCCCGCGCGCTCGTCGTGCGGTAGATCGCGCGGTGGATGGCCAGTGCCGACGAGGCCCACGGGGTGTTGGCGTCGTCGCGATGGATGCCGGTGCGGACCACCGGCATGGCGCCGAGTTCCGTGCCTGCGGCGCGGGTGCGGTTGATCAGCAGGTCGTCTTCGCCGACGCGGACGCTGATGTTGCCGCCGAACCACTCCAGCAGGTCGAGATCGACCAGTTTGCGGGCGAAGAACTCGATTTCGGCGGCGAACCGGGCTTCCTCGGTGGCGGGCGTTTCGTCGGTGGGCATGGTCGGGGTCCTTTCTTGCGGATGATGGGGCGGCGAGGTCAGCCGGCGTTCGGGGTGCGGGCGAGCGAGGCCAGCCGGGCGTGGAGATCGTTCGCGGCGAAGGCGTCGAGGACGGCGCGGTAGGCGCCGAGCATCTCGGTGTAGCGGGCGTGGCGCGGGGCTGTTCCCCAGCCTCGAGGCCGGGGTCGCCGCCATGTCCCGCCCCGCCGCCCGCTACGAACCCGACCCCGCGCGCCACGCCCGCGCAGACCGCCGCCCCGAGCGAGGTGGGGTCCGGCGTGGCGAGGGTGCGCACCGGCACGCCGTGGACGTCGGCGTGAATCTGGTTCCAGAGCGGCGAGCGGGAGCCGCCGCCGGTGAGGGTGATCTCGGAGACGGGAACGCCGAGGCGGCGCATCTCCTCCAGGGCGTTGCGGAGTTCCATGGCGACCCCCTCCAGCATGGCGCGGGCGAGGTCGGCGCGGGTGTGATGGAGGCCGAGCCCGGCGAACAGGCCGCGCGCGTTCGGCTCCCACCAGGGAGCGCCCGCGCCGACGAAAGTTGGGATCACCAGCAGGCCGTTTGCGCCGGGAGGGACGGCGGCGGCGGCCTCGGTCAGCAGGTCGTAGGGGTCGACGCCGAGCGCGGCGGCGCGCTCGACCTCC
>JBJTKE010000397.1:0-10287 GCA_046096285.1 Chloroflexota bacterium | reverse complement strand
CTCCTGATGTGTCCCGGCGGGCCGAAGCGCCGCCGGGCCGGGAGACGGTCAGGTTTGCTGTCAATGGATTGCCTGGGCGGCGGGGGTGACCTGGAGGCTGATCTGGCGGTCGGCGAGCCGCTTGCCGACGCTGTTGAGCTGGATCTGGACGATCTCGCCGAGCATGGCCCGGCTGAGCGCCTCGAAGATGATGATCTCGTCGACCCGGTTGAGGAACTCGGGCCGGAAATGGGCGCGCAGGGCCTCCATCACCCGCTCCTTCATCTCCTCCTCCTGGCCGGGGCCGAGGTTGATGATGTACTGGGAGCCGATGTTCGAGGTCATGATGATGACCGTGTTCCGGAAGTCGACGGTGCGGCCCTGGCCGTCGGTCGCGCGGCCGTCGTCGAGAATCTGGAGCAGGACGTTGAAGACGTCCGGGTGGGCCTTCTCGATCTCGTCGAGCAGGATCACGCTGTAGGGCCGTCGGCGAACCGCCTCGGTGAGCTGACCGCCCTCCTCATACCCGACGTAGCCCGGAGGCGCGCCGATGAGGCGGCTGACCGAGTGCTTCTCCATGTATTCGGACATGTCGACCCGGATCATGGCGTGCTCGTCGACGAAGAGGAATTCGGCGAGCGCGCGCGCCAGTTCGGTCTTGCCCACGCCGGTGGGGCCGAGGAAGATGAAGCTCCCGAGCGGCCGGTTGGGGTCGGACAGGCCCGCCCGCGAACGGCGGATGCTGTTGGCGACCGCGCCGATCGCCTCCTCCTGGCCGATGACGCGGGCGTGCAGCCGCTCCTCCATCTTGAGGAGTTTCTCGATCTCGCCCTCGAGGAGGCGGCTGACCGGGACGCCGGTCCAGCGGCTGACGACCTCGGCGATGTCCTCGGCGTCGACCTCCTCCTTGAGCAGGCGGTCGCCCTCGGGAATCTGCTCGACGGCCTCGGCGTCGGCCAGCCGGGTCTCGAGGTCGCGCAGCTTGCCGTACTGGAGTTCGGCGGCGCGGTTGAGGTCGTAGGCGCGCTGCGCCTGCTGGATCTCGACCTTGGTGCGCTCGATCTCCTCGCTCAGTTCGCTGACCGCGGTGAGGGCGTTGCGCTCCCGCTCCCACTTGGAGCGGAGGGCGTTGCGCTGCTCCTGCAGGTCGGCGAGTTCCTTCTCGAGGTTCCTGAGCCGCTCCTGGGAGGCGCTGTCCTTCTCCTTCCTCAGGGCTTCGCGCTCGATTTCGAGTTGCATGATGCGGCGCTCGGCCTCGTCGAGTTCGACGGGCAGCGAGGTGATCTCCATCCGCAACTTGGAGGCCGCTTCGTCGACGAGGTCGATGGCCTTGTCGGGCAGGAAGCGGTCGGCGATGTAGCGGTTGGAGAGCAGCGCGGCGGCGACGAGCGCGGAGTCCTGGATGCGGACCTGGTGATGGGTCTCGTAGCGGTCGCGCAGGCCGCGCAGGATCGAGATGGTGTCCTCGACGCTGGGTTCGCCGACGTAGACCGGCTGGAAGCGGCGCTCGAGCGCGGCGTCCTTTTCGATGTACTTGCGGTACTCCTCGAGCGTGGTGGCGCCAATGGTGTGAAGTTCGCCGCGGGCCAGCATCGGCTTGAGCAGGTTCGAGGCGTCCATCGACCCCTCGGACGCGCCCGCGCCGACGACGGTGTGCAACTCGTCGATGAACAGGATGATGCCGCCCTCGGCCTCGGCGACCTCCTTCAGGACCGCCTTGAGGCGTTCCTCGAACTCGCCGCGGAACTTGGCGCCGGCGATCAGCGCGCCGAGGTCGAGCGAGATGACCTTCTTGTCCTTGAGGCCCTCGGGCACGTCGCCGCGCACGATGCGCTGGGCGAGGCCCTCGACGATGGCGGTCTTGCCGACGCCGGGCTCGCCGATCAGCACCGGGTTGTTCTTGGTGCGGCGGGAGAGCACCTGGATGACGCGGCGAATCTCCTCGTCCCGGCCGATCACCGGGTCGAGTTTGCCGTTGCGGGCATCCTCGGTCAGATCGCGCCCGTACTTCTCGAGCGCCTGGTACTTGTTCTCCGGGTTGGCGTCGGTCACGCGTTGCCCCTTCCTGATCTGCGTCAAAGCCTGGTAGATGGTCTCGCGGGTTGCGCCGCTGGCCGCGAGAATCCGGGCGGCGGCGCAATCGCCGGTGTCCACGATGCCGAGCAGCAGATGTTCGGTGGAGATGTACTCGTCCCCGAACTGGCCGGCCTCGCGTTCGGCGACGGAAAGCACGTTGCGCAGCCGGGTGCTGGGCGGCGCCTGTTCGCTGCCATATTGCAGCGTGGGCGCCTTGGCGAGTTCGGCGTCCACTTCGCGGCGGATCTTCGCCGGGTCGACGTTCAGCTTGAGGAGGACCTGCGGCACGACGCCGTCGGTCTGGTCCAGCAAGGCGAGCAGCAGGGCCTCGGGTTCGTACTGCGCGAGTTTGCGCTGCACGGACAATTGCTGCCCCTCGACGATCGCGTTGCGGGCCTTGTCGGTGTACTGGGGTTGAGCCATTGCATATCCCTCCCCGGCGATCCCGCGTCAGCGGGAGGCCGTCCATCAACACAGTCGGAACGGGAGCGGGGTCAGGCGCCGCGTTCGCGGGGGCCTGGATCCTCGCGGATGCCGAGCAGCGCGAAGACCGCGTCGAGATCGCGGCGAAATCCTTCCCGGTCGTCGGCGCGGTCGCGGACCTCGCGCAGGCGCTGGGTCAACTCGAGCGCAAGTTGCACGCCCGCAAGGTTGAGGCCGCGCTCGTCGACGAGATACTTGACCTGCCGGAGCCGCTCGATATCGCGGTCCGAGTAGAGGCGAAGGTTTCCGGTCGTGCGGGATGGAGCAATAAGCCCCTCGCGCTCATACTTGCGGAGCGTCTGCGGGTGCATCTCCAGCAACCGGGCCGCGACGCTGATCACGAAGACAGGCTCACCATGGCGTGGCGACATCAGGCAGCTCCCTCGTTCATGAGCGTAGTATAGAGTTTGATACGCACCGTGTCAAGTTGAAGGTGCGGCACGGGCCGCGCCGGGAGAATCACGGGGAGAACGGCAATGCTGATCTACGGGCACCGGGGATCGTCGGCGCGGTTGCCGGAGAACACGCTGGCGGCGCTTCGCGGGGCCATCGTGGACGGAGCCGACGGCGTGGAGTTCGACGTGCATGCGTCGTCGGAGGGCGTGCCGGTGCTGATCCACGACCGGGAACTGGAGCGCACCACCAACGGCAAGGGAGCAGTCGATGCGCGTTCGCTCGCGGAACTGCGGCGGCTTGATGCCGGCGGCGGAGAGCGCATCCCGACGCTGGAGGAGGCGCTAGACGCGGTAGCCGGATCGCTGCGGCTTGACGTCGAGCTGAAACAACCCGGCGCGGAAGGGGCGACGCGGGAGGCCCTGCGCCGGAGCCAGGGGGCGCGGTGGCTGATCTCGTCGTTCGACTGGGACATCCTGCGGGCGGTGCGGCGGCTGGACGCCGGGGCCGAACTGTGGCCGCTCCACGAGGGGTTCGACGCCGGCTTGCTGGAGGCCGCCGCCGAATTGGGATCGCCGGGCGTCGCGCTGTGGTTCCCGTTCCTGAACGAGGAAACAGCGCCAGCGCTGCGGGCGCGCGGCCTGAAAGCGGCGGTCTGGACGGTGAACGACCCCGCGATCGCGCGCCGGATGCGGGAACTCGGGGCGGACATCCTGATCACCGACGATCCGGCGGGCATCCGCGCGGCGCTGACGGACTGACGCCGACCACGGGGTCGCCAGCGGACGGCCCGGTGGAAAAGTGCCTTATGCTCTCCGGCGCACGGGAGCGTCGGCATCCCCGGGCGTGGCCGGGCGCGGGGCGTCACGGCCGGCAGTGCCCCACTCCCCCGTGGCTGGCGGGGGCTGACCCGCATGACCGGAGAACGTCGTGGCAGACAAACTGGTGGAGATCGCGCTCCGCGTCATGGAGGCGCTTGGCTACCCCGGGGTGGCGTTGCTGATCGCGCTGGAGAACGTGTTCCCGCCGATCCCGTCGGAGCTGATCCTGCCGGCCGCGGGGTTCAACGTGTCGCGGGGGTCGTTCAGCTTCCCGCTGGTGATCCTGGCGAGCACGATCGGATCGGTGATCGGGGCGTTGGCGCTGTACGGCATCGGGAGGTGGCTCGGCGAGGAGCGGCTGCGGGGACTGGTGCGCTCGCACGGCAACCGGGCGTTGCTGAAGGAATCGGACATCGACAAGGCGGATGCGTGGTTCGCGCGATACGGCAGCCTGGCGGTGTTCCTGTGCCGGCTGCTGCCGGTGGTGCGCAGCCTGATCTCGATCCGGGCGGGGATCGACGGGATGCCGCTGGGACGGTTCGTGGTGCTGACGGCCGCTGGCAGCGCGCTCTGGAACTGCGCACTGGTGGGCGCGGGGTGGGCGCTCGGCACGCAGTGGGATTCCGGGCTGATCCAGGGGATCGTCGGGTTCCTGCAGTGGCTGGTGCTGGTGGTGTGCGCCGGCGCGGTGGTTTGGTTCGTGGCGCGGCGGGTGTCGGCCCGCCGGTCGCGGACGGCCTGAGCGAGGGTCAGCGAAGCACGAACCAGGCGAAGACGGCGGCGATGCCGAGGACGACGATGAGCGCCACGAGGCGCGCATTGGCGTCGGTGAGGCGAATCGACTTTTCGGGGAACTCGTCGGGTTCCGGAGCGCCCGGCGACATGGCGACCACGATGCCCGCGGCGGCGGCGGGGATCATCTCCCGCCGCCGTTCGCGTTCGGCTTCGACGGCGAGCATGGCGGCGGCGAGATCGCCGGCGTCGAGGTCGGCCCAGTCCATCGCGAGTCCGCCCCACTTGCGGTCGAGGGCGACGGCCGAGGCGAGGGCGTTCTGCTCGTGCAGGTCGGCCCCGGCGAGCGCAAGGGCGTAGGCGCGCTGGTCGGCGGCGATCTCCTCGCGCAGGGCGTCGAGGACCGCGGCGTGGGACTGGCCCGCCCAGCGGGGGTGCCATTCGAAGGGGCCGGGCGGCAGGTGCTCGGTCATGGGGTCCTCACGAGACGGACGAAGGTCAGTCGTCGCCGAGCAGCAGTTGCCCGGCCTGTCCGGGGGAGATGGTACCGTCTCGCGGGTCCTGCTCGAGTTTGCTGAGGCCGTTGGCGGCGGAAACGCGCCAGACCTCGTCCACCAACGGCGAGGCGTTGACCTCCTCGACGTGGCTGATGACGAACAACTGCTGGAGCGCCTGGTCCTGCCCGGTCAGGTTGCGCAGGGTGTCGAGGAGGAGCGCGCGGCGTTCCTGGTCGAGGGAGCCGAAGACCTCGTCGAGGACGACGAAGCCGGGCGGGTGGGCGGCCTGATCGCCAACGATGCTGGAGAGGGCGAGGCGGGCGCAGAGGGAAGCCACGTCGCGTTCCCCGCCGGAGAAGTCGGCAACCGGGAAGGGGCGGTCCTCGTCGAAGATGAACAGGCCGTAGTCGTTGTCGAACTCGACCTGGCCGTAGTGGCCGTCGGTGACGAGCGAGAGAAACTCGGCGGTGCGGTCGGCGAGGATCGGCTGGACCCGTTCGGCGACGTACTTCTCGAAGTCGCGGAAGCCCTCCCGCATGCGGGCGAGATCATCCGCCTCGCGCTGGCCGCGGTTGGCTTCCTCGGCGAGGCTGGCGACGCGGTCGCGATCCTGGATCACCGAGCGGCGGGCGGCCGTCGTGGCGGCCACGGCCTGCTCGGCCTGCTGGGCCGCGACGAAGTCGCCGCGCTCGGCCTCCGCGACTTCGGCGTGGGCGCCCTCGAGGCGGGAGCGCTCGCCGGGGTCGAATGCCAACGCGGCGATCTCCGCGCGCACGCCGGCGCGCTGGCCCTCGATGGCGGCCTGGCTCTTGGCAGCAGCCCCTCGGTCCTCATCGTGACGGGGCCGCGCGGCGAGACGCTCGTCGGTGGAGCGCAGCTTGACGGCGGCCGCCCGGGCGCCGTCGAGTTCGCTTCTGGCGGCGAGGTGAGCGGCGTGGTCGTACCGCGAGGGGCCCAATTCATCGAGGTCCAGGCGGCATTGTCGCCGGGCGCCTGCAGCGTCTCGGGCATCCCGGAGAATGCGCTCGATGGCCGGACGGGAGGCGGCCACGCCGTTGAGCCCGGCGACCCGGTCACTGGCGGCGCGGGCAGCGACGTCGTCGGGTTCGGCAGAGAGGCCCGCGGCGGCGATCGACGCATGAAGGGCTTGCTCGCGCGCGACTACGGTTGCCCGGGCTTCCTCGAGGCGGCCCAGGAGATCGGAGATACGGGCGTCGGTGATCGACAGGTCCCGGCTCCGCGACTCGAGCGTTTCAACAAGCCGGGAAGCCTCCGGGCCGATCTCCCGGATGCGGTCCCATTCAGCTTCGACGGTCGAGAGTTCGGACGCGACACGTCGGGCGTGGTCTTCGTTGAGCGTGATCTGGACCTCTGCCTCGGCTTCGGAGAACGGGCGGAAGCAGGTCGGGCAAGCCCGATCGTGGTCGAACCTGCGGAGGATGGCTGTCTGCTGCTCGAGTGCCCTGAGATCACTCTGGAGTTGACCGACCCGCGTCTTGAGACTGCTGTAACCGTCCCGGAGGTCCTGCTGCCGGGCCCTTGCCGCCTCGAGTTGCCCGGACGGGTCACCGTCGGCAAGCAGGCGAGTCCGTTCCGCCTCCGCCACGGCGAGATGGCCGACAACGTCCGAAACGGCGGAGACGGCAAGATCGCGGCTGACGATGGCCACGCGGCAGCGGTCGATGCGCTCCGCGGCCTGCCGCGCCTCGGCCAGCGGCAGGGAGTTGATGACCTCGATCAGACGCACGGCCTCGGCAATGGCCGCGCCCGGATCCGGGGAGACCGACCAGCCGTCCACGGCGAAGTCCGGGCGCGCGGCGTCGACGGCGACGCGCAAGTCATCGGCAAGTTGGAGTTCCTGCGCGGTGAGGCGGTCGAACTCGGCGGCGAGCCGGTCGCGTTCGTGGTCGCGCTCCCGTTCCTGTTCGTGACCGGCCACGGCGGCGAGATGCTCTGCCTCGCGAGCGGCGACGGCCTGGAGGGCTGGCCGGGCGCGTTCCTCCCCGTCGAGCGCCTCCAGGTGCGCGAGCGCGGCTCCCTCGCGCTGGACCGCGAGGTTGTGCTGGCCGTCGAGTTCGGTCAGCCGCTGGACCAGGAGGTTGCGGGTGCGCTCGTTTTCGCGGGCGGCGTCGAGGTTGCGGCTGATGTCCGCGAGCCGCTGCGCTGACTCGCGGCGGCGGATCTCCGCCGCGTCGAGGTGCTCGCTGGCCGCGGCGATGGCGGCATCCGCCACCTCGAGTTCGGCGTCGAAATCGCGGCCCGCGGCGGCGGCACGGTGGATCTGGGAGGCGACCTGGGCGGCGGTGGCGGCGGCTTCGGCCTCGGCGCGCATGATGCCGCCTGCGCCAGCGATGGCGTCGTGGCCGAGCAGGTTCGCGACCTCGCGGCGGCGGTCGGTCGGGCCAAGCGTGCCGAAAAAGGTGAGTTCCTTCTGGCGGGTGAAGAAGGTGGCGACGAAGGCCTTGTGGCTGAGGCCGATCAGGTGGCGGGCAACGTAGGACGACACTTCGCTGGTGCCGCTGGCGAGGCGGGAACCGGGCTGGTCCTCGCGCCAGACGAAAGCCTCCACTCCCCCGCTCTTGACGAGGCGCCGCTCAACCACGTAGCCGATGCCGTCGTCGGGGTTGGCGATGCGGACGATGACCCTCGTTGCGCCGGACCCGTTGCGGGTCCGGACGACGCGGTTGGTGAGACTGCCCGGCTTGTACAGGCACCACTCGATCGCCTCGAAGAGGGTCGTTTTGCCGGAGCCGTTGGCCCCGATCACGGCGATCAGGCCGGAATCGCGGATGGCGATCTCGTGAACCCCGCCGTACTGCTTGAAGTTCTCGATGCGGACACTGGTGAGGATCATCCGGCGGCCTCCTCGATGGCGAGGCGCTCCTCGGCGGTGCGGATCGCCTCCGCGAGTGCGCGGCCGCCGCGCTCGCGGAAGGCGTCGGCGAACGCGGGGTCGTAGTCGCCGCGTTCGGTGCGGTCGGCGATGAACTGGGCGAACAGGTCGGGCAGGGGCGGCAGGTGTTCCACCCGCTCGCCGGCGACCGGGTCGAGACCGGCGTAGGTGACCGGGGCGCGGATGTCGAGCAACCAGACGCGGTCCGCGAGTTCCGCGCGGACGAGGCGCTCGGCCTCGCGCCGCACCGGGCGCGGCGCGCCGCGGACCTCAACGCGGGTGATTGCGTCGGGATCGTCGAGGCGGGCGGCGCGGTCGAGGATGAGATTGGCGATTTGCCGCGCCTCGAGGCCCTCGCCGTCGACCGGCTTGAGGGTGTGCATGGGACGCCCGGGCAGGGAAATGCGTTCGACCCGCGGGGCCGCGCCGGGGTCGCCGAGAGTGACGAGGTTGTAGCCGGGGTCGACCCGCTCATCACGGAACCCGAAGCGCTCGGTGCTGCCCGCGTACCACGCGTTGCGGGTCTGCTCGCCGGGGATGTGGTAGTGGCCGAGGGCGATGTAGTCGGCCTCGGAGTCGAGCATCTCGGGGGTGAGGGATTCCTCGCCGGGTTCGTGGCCAACCGCGGACTGGGCCTGCGGCGCAAGGCCGTGAAACACGAGCACGTTGCGGAGGCCCGGCAGCAGCAGCGGGAGCGGGGGGTCGGGGTTGGTCAGCGCGCCGTGGGGGGCGGGGTGGAGGGCGACGTCCAGACCCTCCGGGCGCCACGGCGCGGGCATGTCGTAGCCCGCGGCGAAGCGGATGCCGGGGAGCACCATCTCCAGCAGGCTGTAGACGGAGCCGCTGGTCCGGAGGCGGGGGGTGTCGTGGTTGCCAGCGATGACGAGACAGGGGATGCCCGCCAGTTCGATCTTCCGCATGGCGCGGACGAAGACGCGCAGGGTGGTCCACGAGGGCCGGACATGATCGAACACGTCGCCGGCGTGAATGACGAGGTCGGGCTCGCGGGCGAGGATGTCGTCGATGGCGCGCTCGAAGGCGAGTTCGACATCGACCGCGCGCTGGTTGCGGCCAGTGACCGGATCGGGTTTGGGGTACTGCCGGTGGCCGAGGTGGGTGTCGGCGAGATGGGCGATGCGGAGCGGCTTCATGCGGTCGTCCTACCCTTGCTGGCCATACTGCTGGCGAATCCGGGAGAGGCCGTTGCTGGCCATGCGGTTTGGATCCATCCCGGTCTTGAGGCCGCGCCGGGCCTGGTCTTCGATCTTGCGGGCGAGAGCGAGCACCTGTCCGGAGTCGAGGCCGTCGGCCTTCTCCCGGAGTTCCTCGCGGCTGAGCGCGCGCGAGCCGAGCAGCCGCTGCAGCGTGGCGGAGAGGATGTCGCCGGGGTGCTGGGCGAGGATGGCGCCCTCGTCGTTGTAGACACGCTGGCCGACGATGCCAGGCACGGTGGGCGGCATCGGGAACGCGCCGAGCAACGGGGCGCGGAAGTGGGCATGACGGACGAGCAGGCGGCCTTTCGGCAGACCGAGCAACTCCGCCTTGGTGGTCTCGGAGAGCGAACGGTAGGCGGCGTTGACGATCTCCTCGTCGCCGATGCGCCCGTAGAAGGCGGTGCCGCAGTTGCCGAGGATTTCGTCGTCGACCTTGGAGCGAAACTGCTGGGCGCCGAACAGGACGACGTTGAGGTGGCGGCCGCGGGCGGCGATGTCCACGAGGGTGTCGCGGAGCGCCCCTTCCCCGCCGCCGGGGGCGTACTTGTTGAGTTCGTCGACGAAGATGACGAGGTGGCGGACGCCGAGGGTGCCATCCTCGGCCATGCGCCAGATCTCGCTGACGATGGAGGAGACCAGCACCTCCTGGACGTGGCTTTTGCACTGGGAGATGTCGATGACGCGCATCTCCTGATCGGTGAACGCGCCGCTGGGAGAGGGGGCGTTGCCCTGCATCACCTGCCCCGCGCCGAGCAGGCCGCCGAACTTGTGGTCGAGGGAGCGGACGCGGTTGCGGAATTTCTGGATGGTGTAGCGGTGATGGCCCCGCCAGGTCTGCTCAGCGCCCTCGGCGGAGAGTTCGTCGACGATCGCATCGAGGCGGACGCCAAGTTCGGCAAGGGAGGAGATGCCCTCATCGCGAAGGTCGTAGGCAAGGCCGAACATCTTGTCGTCGAGATCGACGCGGTCGAAGAACTTGTGCGGTTGCTGGAGCAGGCGGCCAGCGTCCCAGAGGATCGGGTGGATGACGTGCGCCTCGCCGCGGGCGTTGCGCTCGGTGTTCAACCCGAGGCGCAGGGCATCGCGATCGAGGCTGTCGAGCATCACCTTGAAGCCGGGACCGGGCTGTGGGGTCATGTTGGGCCGGAAGGGGGCGAAGATGCGCAGGTTTTCGAACGGCTCGGCATTCGGCCCGAGCC
>JBJTKE010000396.1:0-20247 GCA_046096285.1 Chloroflexota bacterium | reverse complement strand
GTCCCCGGCAGGCACTTTCCGGTCGCCGTCGTGCAGCCCCCGCAGGCGCACTCCCGGTGTCGGCAGACCCGCCCGGGCGCGGGGCACCTGCCGCACACGGTACCGTCGGCGCCGCACCAGTCGTAGTCCGTCCCGCCCCCGCACTCGAGATTCGGGGCCGTGCCGACCGAGCAGCCGCGGAGGCACGGGTTGATGCACCGGATCGCGCCGTCGCGTCCCTGGCCGCAGACCTCCGTGGACGAACACGCCCGGCAGTCGTGCCGCTCGCCGGGGAGGGTGGCGCAGCGGGTGCGATCCATTTCGTCGGGCAGCACGCAGCGGGCGCCGATGCAGCATCCGCCCTTCTTCCGGCACAGCTCGGAACCGCAACTGATGGACGCCCTGGCGTCACCCGGGAGTTTTCCGCGGACTTCCCCGGCGTGGGCGGGACCGGGCCTGCCCGCCAGGGCCGCGGTGAGCGCCGCTCCCAGTCCGGCGCGGCGGCTCAGCGCCTTGCCCAGCAACGCGGTGAGTTCGTCGAAGCGCCGGGGATCCATGGCAACCTCCTGCGATGACCTTCTCGCCAAGCCACAGACGGGATTCCCGGCCCGCGGCCGGCGCATCGGGACGCATCACATTGCGCGCCTGCGTCATCATGTAGTGTGGATGATAGCGTACGATGTCGCGCGTTTCACGCGTGACACACAGAGACTATTTGGCGAGCCTGTTTGGCGTTGTGCGTTTGCGGCCCAGCTGTCCACCCCCCCGCCCCGGCGGGCGGGTGGGCGGGCAGCGCGGGTCACGGGCAGGGGTTGTCGGTCCAGGTGGTGACGCTGGCGTCCTGGCCGATGTAGAGCACGCCGCCGATGAAGGCGAGCGCCTCGAAGGCGGTCTTGTCGAAGGTCCAGCCGCCGCAGCCGCCGATCGCCTTCTCGATCGTCTGCTCTTTCGTGAACGACCCGCCCGATTCGCTCCAGGTGGTGATCGACGTGTCGTCGGCGACGATGATGCGGGTCCCATCGACGGCGATCGCGTACGGCGTGTCGAACGTGGCCTCGCCGAAGCGGGCAACGCATCCCCAGACCCCGGTGGTCTTCTGCCAGACCGATACCCGGTTGTTGGCCGAGTCGCAGATCCAGACCCGGCCGTCGGCGGTGACGGCGATGCCCTTCGGCGAGTCGAGTTCTTCTGGTCCGGACCCGTAGCCCGCAAAGTTCTCGATGTTGTTCCAGGTTCCGGCGGTCTTCTGCCAGATCTGGATGAGGTCGCCGCTGTAGGCGTCGGTGAGCGGCGCGTACACGAGGTCGCCTGCGCCGACGGCGACGTTCTCGATCGCGTCCGAGGTGCTCGCGAACGAACTGCCGCTCCACGAACCGCCGGATTCGGTCCACTCGGAGATGCCCGTGTTCTCGGCAACCAGTACCCGGCCGTCGCTGGCGACCGCGATGCCGTAGGCGCCGATCGTGCCGTCGCCGAAGTTGCCGACATAGGACCAGACGCCGCTGCTCTCCTGCCAGATGTCGACCCGGCTGTTGATGTCGGAATTGCCCGAATCGGCGACCAGCACCTTGCCGTTCCAGGCCGCGATGCCCGAACAGGCGGCAAGCGCCTCATTCCCGGTCCCGAACGGGATGCTCCCGCTCTGGTTCCAGTCGGTGCAGTTCGCGCAGACGCCGCCCGCGCAGTACTTGCCGGTTTCGCAGGCGACGCAGACTTCGCCGTTCGATCCGCAGATCTGGTCGGTCGTGCCCGCCTCGCAACTGGTGGCTCCCCGGCAACCGGTGCAGCCGCAGATGGTCTGCACTTCCGCCACCTGGTCGTCATCGTAGGAGGTGCAGTAGTGCACGCCGGAAATCACGGTCAGGCCGCTGGGGTTCGTCACGGAGCCCTGCGGGGTCACCGCGGCCTGGCCCCAGGTGGCGCCGGTCTTCTCCCAGCGCGCCACCCGGTTCAGATCGGCGTCGGAGACCCAGAGCGTCGGGACCCCGCCCGGCGTGCTGGCATCGATACCGGCCACGTAGCCGAATTCGCCGGAGGACCAGCCGTTGCCGAAGACGCCGATGGCGCCGGTGAAGGTCGCGGACGTTCCGCTGAAACTCCACTCCGACAGGGGGTAGTTCAAGTCCCCGACGAACACGCTGTCGTTCGTGGAGTCATACGCCACCGCCACCGGCCCGCTGAGCAGGTCGCTGCCGGTATTGCCGAAGGTCCCGGCCTGCGACCACGTGCCGGCGCTCTTCTGCCAGACCGCGATGCGGCTGTTGCCGCTGTCGGCGACCAGCACCTTGTCGTTGGCGATGACCGCCACGTCGTTGGGAAAATCGAGGTTCCCCGAGCCGGAACCGTAGGTGCCGAACTCGCCGGTCTGGGACCATGAACCGGCAGACTCCTCCCAGATGGTCACCCGGTTGTTCCAGAGGTCACAGACAAACGCCGCGCCGTTCGGCGCGATGCCGATCCCCCAGGGGAAGTCGAATTCGCCGGTTCCGGTCCCCGACGCGCCGAACGACCCGGTCTGCGACCACGTCCCGGACGTCGAGGTCCATACGGTCACCCGGTCGTTCCGGGAGTCGGACACCAGCAGGCGCCCGTCGGAGGTCGCGGCAATCCCGGTCGGTTCGTCGAACTGGCCGCTTCCCGTGCCGCTCGCGCCGAACACGCTCGACACGCCCGCCACCTGGTCGTAGGTGCAGGTTCCGCACACCCCGGAGTTGCAGGATTGGGTTACGCCGCAGGTGGAGCAGGTCCCGCCGTCCTTGCCGCAGGCGATGATGGTGGTGCCAGCCTTGCAGGCGGCGCCGTCGAGGCAACCGGTGCAGGAGCACGCGCCGGAACTGCAGGACTCGCCGGTCGCGCAGGTGGAGCAGGTTCCACCGTTCGTGCCGCAGGCCTCGGTCGCCGAACCTGCCTTGCAGGTTCCGTTGTCGAGGCAGCCCGCGCACGTCGTGCAGGACCCGCTTTCGCAGGTCTTGGTGCCGGTGCAGGAGGAACAGACTTCCCCGTTCTTGCCGCAGTTGGCGTTGGTGTTGCCGGTGCGGCAGGTGCCGTTGTCGCAGCACCCCGAGGTGCAGCCCGGACAGGCGCCCGGCGTCACCTGGCAGGTCTTGTTCTGGCAGGAATAGTCGGTGGCGCACAGGGCGCAGGCGACGCCGCCGGTACCGCAGGCGGTGTCACTGGACCCGCTCCGGCTGCGGTTGCCGTCGCAGCAGCCATTCGGGCAACTCACCGCGTCGCAAACGCATGCCCGGTCGACGCAACGCTGGCCGTTTTCGCAACTGGTGCAGGCCGAGGCGTTGGCGCCGCAGCGGTTGTTCGCCGTTCCGGGCTCGCAGACGCCAGCCTGCAGGCAGCCGGGACACAGCACGCACCGGGCGCCCGCGCAGACCCGCCCCTGCGGGCAGGCCGTGCACGCCTCGCCGCCCGCGCCGCACCGCTCTCGCTCGATCCCCCGGCGGCAGACCCCGCTCCCGTCGATGCAGCCGGCGCAGGGGACGCAGGCGCCATCGACGCAGGTCTCACCCGCCCGGCAGGCCACGCAGGCCCCGCCCGCCTTGCCGCAGATGCTGGAAGTCGTTCCCGGCTCGCAGACGTTATTCAGGATGCACCCGGCGCAGGAGGCGCAGACGCCGTTGACGCATTCCTCGCCCGCCTTGCATGAGCGGCAGAGGGCGCCGGCCCGGCCGCACCGCCGCACGTTCCCGCCGCTGACGCACTTGTCCCCGTCGTAGCAGCCCGCGCAGGCCACGCAAGCGCCATCGAGGCAGGACTTGCCGCGGCCGCACTCGGTGCAGGCGCCGCCGCCGCGCCCGCAGGCGCCGTCGCTGTCGCCCCCGAGGCATTCACCGGATTTCGAGCAGCAGCCGTTCGGGCAGGTCCGCTCGGAGCAGGGAAGACAGGCCTCCTTCTTGCCGAGATCGATGCACCGCAGGCCGCTGCCACACTTCTGGCAGGCGACCCCGTCCTTGCCGCAGGCGTCGTTGCTGCCGCTCTTCCGGCAGCGGCCGTCCTTGTCGAGACATCCGGGGCAGCGGCATTCGCCGGCGATGCAGCGCTGGTCGGACTTGCATGGCACGCAGCGCTTGCCCCGCTTTCCGCAGGCCGCGGCGCTCGGCGTGACGCACTGGCCGGTCTTGCCGCAGCAGCCGCCGCGTTGCAGGCAGTCCGGCTGGGTGCAGGCGGAATCGGCCTCGGTCTTGCCGCCAGAGGAGCGTTTCCCCGAGGCGGCGGCGAGGCCGGGTGCCCCGTCGAGCATGGCGCCGAGGGCGGCCCGCAGCCCGGCCCGCCGGGACAGGGCCGATCCGAGCAGGGTGGTCAACTCGTCGAACCGACGTGGATCCATCACTGCCTCCCCATGCTGCATGGTCCGCGCTTTCGGCGCCGTTGATTGTGCAGGGTAAGCCGGCGTTGTTGCCAAAGCGTATCGCCAAATGCGTGTAGCCATGCTAGCGCAAGCGCTGGCGGGCTGCATTCACCATGAGGAAACAACGGACCTCTGGACGGGACCGCCGGCGGCAGGCGGGGGCCATGACGCACCGGCTCCCGCCTCCGGCCGGGAGGCGACCCGGCGCCGAGGTCAGCGCCAGGGCGCCGGAGCGGATCGCGCTCCGGGAGCGGGCCGGTTTGGAGCGGCCCATCCGCAGGGCCGTCGGCCCGGGGGCGGACCGCCGCGAACGCCGGTCTTCAGCAGGGTCGCCCGCTGCGGCGGATTCTAGGCGTCCCAGGCGCGACGGAGCATCAGCAGGTAGTCGGCAACCTCGTACGGCCGGCGGTTGCTGGGATCGGACACGTTGCGCTTCGCTGCCTCGGCGAGCGCCGGGAAATCCACCGGGTCGACGCCGGGCAGGGCGCGAAGGGACGGGATGCCCACCTCCCGGGACAGGTCGGCGATGAACCCTGCGGCTCGCACGGCCGCAGCCTCGTCCGGAATGCCGTCCGCATCGAGGCCGAGCGCGGCGGCCACCTCGGCGTGCCTGGCCGGAAAGGCCTCCGCGTTGTGGGCGAAGACGTGCGGCAGGAACACGCTGTTGGCGACGCCGTGCGGCGTGTCGTACCGGCCGCCGATGGCCTCGGCGAGGCAGTGCACCGCGGCGACATCCGTGTTGCCGAAGGCCATGCCGGCGAGCAGGCTCGCCATCATCATGCCGGAGCGGGCCTCGCGATTGGATCCATCGCGCACGGCGCCGGCCAGGTGGATGGCGATGAGGCGGATCGCCTCCTTCGCGAGGGCGTCCGCCATCGGGTTGGCGAGGTTGCCGGTGAACGCCTCGACCGCGTGGGTCAGCGCGTCCATGCCGGTGCTCGCCGTCACCGGAGGCGGCATGGTCATGGTGAGGTCCGGGTCCACGAGCGCGACGCGGGGAGCGATGCGGGTGTCGAGGAGGCTCATCTTGAATCGCCGGGCGGTGTCGGTGACGACGGCGTAGAAGGTGACCTCGGACCCGGTGCCGCTCGTGGTCGGGATGGCGATGATCGGGAGGGGATCCTCCCGCAGCAACGCGGGCGCTTCCCAGTCCTGCGGTGACCCGCCGTTGGTGAGCAGGGCGGCGGCGGTCTTGGCGGCATCCATGGGACTGCCGCCGCCGACGGCGACGACGACCTGCGCCCCGAATGCGCGGCCGGCGTCGGCGGCGGCGACGCACTCGTGGTCGCGCGGGTTGCCGCTCACCCGGTCGTGGACATGCGAGGCGACTCCTGCGGCGGCGAGGGAGGCGAGCACGCCATCGAGCAGACCCGCGCCGCGCACGCCGGGATCGGTGACGACGAGGGCCCGCGTGCCGCCGAGCGAGCGGGCCTCCTCGCCGGCGAGGGCGGAGACGCCAAACCCGAACCGCACGCGGGTGGGCCACTGGAAGGGGATGTCCATGCCTCGCGGATCGCTCCCGCCGGGCGGCAGGCGGGAACGCCTCCCCGCCGGCGATTGGACCGGTGCGCAACAGGCGCCGTGCCGGCGCTAGGCCTTGCGCAGCCGGTAGAAGTCGTAGGTGCCGATGTAGATCGGGTTGAAAACGAAGCCGGTGATGTTCTTGCGCAGCACCGTCGTCCACTCCGGTTGCATGTAGTAGATCGCGGACGGGTCGTCCTTCGAGAGGATCTGCTGCACCCCGGACAGCGCGGTCTGGTAGGTCGCGTCGTCCGGGGCGTCCTTCGCGACGACGAGGCCCTCATCGACCTCGTCGTTGCAGTAGAACCCGGCGTTTGACCCCTTGCTGCCCCACGAGTCGCAGTCGACCTGCGGGTAGAGATGGTTGTAGGCGTCGTTGTAGTCCGGCCACCAGAAGGATGGCAGCACGCCCGGGCGCTCCTCGACCGGAGCGTCGCCGTAGAAGACCTCGTTCAGGCCGGCGAGATCGACCGTCTCGATAGTCAGGGAGACGCCGCATTCGGCGAGGTTGGACTGGAAAAGCTGGGAGGCGGTCTTGGTCTTTTCGTCGCCCGCCTCCTGCATGAGGGTGATCTCCGCGCCGTCGGCAACGCCCGCGGCGGCGAACAGTTCCTTCGCCCGGGCGAGATCGGTCTCGTACTGGAAGGTGTCGGGGGCGAACCCGCGGCACAACTCGGCGACCGGGCCGACCGCCCGCTTGCCGTAGCCCATGTAGATGTCGTTCACCACCTGCTCGTAGGGAAAGGCGTAGCACATGGCCTGCCTGGCCTCCGGCGTTGCCAGCGCGCCGCCTTCGGTGAGGGTCATGTACATGACCTGGGTGGAGTAGCTGCGGTCGAGGACGATGTCCGGATTCCCCGCAAGCCCGGACAGCGCCTCGGGGGTCAGGTTGTCGACGATGTCGGCATCGCCGTTCTCGACCAACTGGCGGCGGGTCTCGGTTTCCTCGACGACCCGCAGGGCGACGGTGGCGAACTCGCCGCCCGTCCAGCCGCCCCAGTAGCCCTCGTAGCGTTCGAGGATCATCTCCCAGCCTGGCTCGAAACTGCTGATCCGGTATGCGCCGGTGCCGAGGCCTTCGGTGTTGGTCTGGGCCCAGGCGCTGCCCCAGTCGCCGTCTTCCTCGTACTCCCGGGCGAGCTTCGCGTTCAGGATCAGCGGGCCGTACTGGGAGGCGATCGCGGCCTCGAAAATGGGCTGCGGGCTGCCGAGATCGAAGACGACGGTGCTCGCGTCCGGTGCGGTGATCCGGGCCGGGTCGCTGACGAACCGGCCGATCACGTTGACCGGGCCGAGCCCGAGCGTGAGAAACCGCTCGAAGGAGAGACGCACCGCCTCGGCGTCGCACGGCTCGCCGTTCTGGAAGGTGACGCCGGGACGAATCCTGAACGTCCAGATGCTCTTGTCCTCGTTGGCGGACCAGGATTCCGCGACCGCGCCGACGTACCGGTCGGTCTCGCGGCCGTCGAGGGCGATCAGCGTCTCGTAGGGGCCGCGGATCGCGAGCGCGGAGCGATAGTCGTAGGACGAGTGAGGGTCGAGATTGGTGGGGGAGCCGTTGAGGGCGATGACCAGGGTTGGGCCATCCTGCCGGGCCGCCGCCGGAGCGGACAGCCGCATGAGGGGAGCGGCAAGACCCGCGGCCGCGGAGGCGACGACCGCGCGGCGGGTGACGGCGCCGGTGAACGTGGACATGGAACGACCCTTCTCCGGGAGCAGTCCCCGGCGTCGCATCTCGTCGAATCAGGTTCGTTCCATCCTATCAGCGATGTGGAATGCCGTCCCGCCGTCCGGCGGCAGGGTCACCAGGGGCGGCGGGCGGCCAGGTCCCGGAGGCGGTCCAGCGGCAGGGCGTGGACGGTGCGTCCCTCGATGCCGGTCATCGTCGTGGCCATGCAGAGCGCATTGAGGATGGCCTCCTCGACGGCCTCGGCGGCGGCCTCGAAGAGTGGGGTCATCCACGGACTGGGGACCATGTGGACTCCCACCGGATGCCTGACGGCGTCGGACGCCGGGTCGGGCAGGCCGCGGTTGCCGGTGGCGAAGGCGAGGAAGATGTCGCCGCTGCTGTCCGCGCCGATGCCGCCGACGCGGGCCAGGCCGATGGTCGCGCGCTGGGCGAGGCGCTTGCACTGATTCGGGAGGAGGGGGGCGTCGGTGGCGAGGATGACGATGATCGAGCCGTCACCCTCCTGCGTCACGGGCGGGCGGATGCCGGGTGTTTCGGCGTGGGGAATGAGGCGGCCGACCGGGATGCCGTCGATGCGCAGCAGGTGCCTGCTGCCGTAGTTGGCCTGGACCAGCGCCGCCACCGTCCAGCCGCCGAGGTCGGCGGGCAGCACGCGGGAGGAGGTGCCGTTGCCGGCCTTGAACTCGTGGCAGATCATGCCGGTGCCGCCGCCGACGCAGCCCTCGGCCACCGGCCCGCTCGCCGCCGACTCCACGGCCTGCCAGACGTGCTCCGCGCGGACGTGCATGCCGTTGATGTCGTTGAGCCAGCCGTCGTAGGTCTCGCCGACGACCGGGAGCGCCCAGGAGACCTCGGGGCGGTTGCCATTGGAGGCATCCCACGCGATGAGGGCGTCGCGGACCACGCCGACGCTGTGGGTGTTGGTGATCGCGATGGGGGTCGTCAGGAAGCCGGATTCCTCGATCCAGATGGTGCCGGTCATCTCGCCGTTGCCGTTCAGCACATGGGTTCCGGCGAACAGGGGTTCGGCGCCGATGTCGCCGTCGTGCGGCAGGATCACCGTGACGCCGGTGCGGACCGGGCCGGCGCCGGGGACGAGCGGGCCGTCTCCCTCGATGAGCGTGACCTGCCCGACGCGCACCCCGGCGACGTCGGTGATCGCGTCCCAGGGGCCGGGCGCGACGCGCCCGATGGTGATCCCGAGATCGCGCAGGCGCGCTCGCTCCCCGCCAGACGGTGCACTCATGTCGCCCCTCATCCCGCTTTCGACAGCGTCCCCCCAGCCGTATACATGTTCGTTGCTGGACCGGGGCTTCTCAATCAATCGGCCGGGAAAGAAGTCCGGGTCGGCATGGCGAGCGCCAGCAGCGTCATCGCCAGCGCGGCGACGGGGAGCGCCAGCATGGCGGTTCCCGGGCTCCCGGTGAGGTCGGTGATCAGTCCCGCGAGGATCGGGCCGACGGTGGTCCCGATGTAACCGATGGCCATCACCACGCCGGCGGCGTCGCCGGTGCGGCCGGCAGGAGCCAGTTCCGCGACCAGCACCAGCACGGTGACGAGGATGCCGCAGGTGCCAAACCCGGCCAGTGCGGGCCAGAGCCAGTCCGCGGGGGAGACGGTCGTGGCGACGACGAACCCGACCGCGCTCGCAAGGGTGATGACCGCGGAAACCACCAGCGGAAGCCGCCGGGAGCCGATCCGGTCCGACCAGAGCGGGATCAGGAACGTCGCGGGAATGCAGGCCGCCGACAGCGCCATCAGCCGCGCTCCGGCCGCCGCATCGGACATCCCGGCGTCGGTGTAGACGGCGGGAAGCCAGAGCACGAGCAGGTAGTAGACGAGACCCTGGCCGGCGTAGAGCGCCCCGGAAATCCAGACCGTGCGATCCCGCCAAGGGGACCAGGCGCCCGTGGCTGCCCCGGCTGCCCCGGGCGCTGCGGGGGCCGCGCGTTCGGCGGCGCGATGCCAGGGCCGCATCCCGGCCAGCCAGAGGACGAGCGCCCCGATGGCGAGCAGGCCCCAGAACACGAACGCGCCGCGCCAGCCGCCGAGCGCCGGGGCGATGAGCGGCCCGGTCAGGCCGGAACTGGCGATGATGCCGATGATCCACGCGAAGGTGAAGATGCCGGTGGCGATGCCCACCCGGCCGGGAAAGTGGCGGCGGAGCATCGGCGGGATGCTCGGCTGGAGGATGCCCGTGCCCGCTCCGAACACGACGGTCAGCAGGGCCAGCACCGGCCAGTTCGGCGCGAAGCCGCGCAGCCCCCCCGCGATGCCGACGATGGCGAGTCCCAGCGCCACGGTGCGGTCCGCGCCCCAGCGGTCGGCGAGGCGGCCGGCGGGGATGGCGACCAGGCCCATCAGCAGGGCCGGGATCGCGGCGAGGATGCCGGCCATCGAGCCCGAGAGGCCGAGGTCGTTCGAAAGGGAGGGGAGCAGGGGTCCGACGTTGAAGATGCCGCTCTGCAGGTTGAACGCCACCACGCAGGCGAGCGCCATGAGGCGCGGGTCGAGGCGCGGCGCGGTGCCGGCGGGCGCGGTCGGGGGGGCGGGTTGGCCGTCAGGCATGGCGGGACCTCGGGCGCTCCGGCGCGAACAGGGAGAAAACGAGCATCGTCAGGCCGACCACCGGGATGGTGCGCAATGCGCCGCCGAAGCCGCCGGTGGCGTCCTTGATGAGCCCGGCGAGCACCGGGCCGATGGCCGATCCGAGGTAGCCGATGGCGAGCGTCATGCCCGCCGCCGCGCCGACCCGCAGGGCCGGGGCGACATCGGCCGGGAGCACGAGCGACATGGCGAAGAGGGCGGCGACGCCGGTCCCGCCGAGATAGGGCCAGGCCCAGGCGAGCGGGAAGGCCGTCGGCGCGAGCACGAGCCCAAGCGACCCGGCGATCAGGCAGCAACTGGCGACGATGCAGGGGATCTTTCGCGAGCCGAGGCGGTCGGAGACGATCGGGAAGAGGAGGATGGCCGGGAGGGTGGCGAAGTTGTAGACCACGAACAGGGCGCTCGACATGCCGGGGCCGACGCCGAGATCGCGGTAGACGCTGGGCATCCAGGCGATGAGCAGGTAGTAGGCGAGACCCTGCCCGGCGGCGATGACCGCGATGACCCAGGCGCGGCGGTCCCGCCACGGGTTCCAGGCGGCGGCGGCTGGATCGAGGTCGGCGGCGGGGCCCGCGGCTGCCGGGCGGTTCCCGGCCGCCCGGTCCTCGCGGATCAGGCCCCGGCTGACGACGAGCCAGAGAGCGAGCGCTATGGCGGCGACGACGCTCCAGAAGATCAGCGGGCCGCGCCATCCCGCGGCGGGGGCAAGCCGGGTTTCCAGCGGGATGGTGAGCGACCCGGCGAGGATCGAGCCGGTGACGAGGCCGCTGGCATAGATGCCGGTCGCGAGGCCGAGCCGGGCCGGGAACAGGCCGCGCGTCAGCCGTGGCAGGGCGGGTTGGGCGATGCCGATGCCGGTCCCGAAGAGGACGGTCCAGAACACGAGCGGTGGCAGTGCGTGGCTGGCTGCGCGCAGGCCGCCGCCGAGGGCGACCAGCAGCAGGCCGAGGGCGATGGTGCGGGCCGCGCCGAGGCGGTCGGCCATCGCCCCCCCGAAGACGGAGACCAGGCCCATCATCAGCGTGGGGATGGCGACGAGGGTGCTGGCGGCGGTGGCGGTCAGGCCGAGGTCGGTTTTGAGGTCCGGGATGAGCGGGCCGACCCCGATGAAGCCGGTCCGCAGGTTGAATGCGGCGAACCAGGCGGCGGCGAGGACCGGGAGGGCGGCGGCGGCGCGGGAATCCGTCAAGCCGGCGCTGTGGCGGAGCGGGCGGGGGCCGGCGAATCGGCGGTCATGCGCGCCACCCGCCGCGCGGGCGGCCCCAGCCGGAACGCGGACCGCCGGCGATTCCCGAGATGCCCTCACGCCGCGCGGCGGTTCGCCACGGGGCGGCGGGTTCGGCTGGCGGCGGGGCGGCCGGCGGCTCGCCGTGCAGCAGGAGAAGGGCGGCGGCCAGCGCGGCGAACTCCTCCGGCGAGGGCTCGGGCGAGATGAAGAGATCGGGCCGGGCGGGGAGCGCGGGAGCGTCGGTCACAGCGGGATGTTGCCATGCTTGCGCGGGGGGCTGGCGACCCGCTTGGTCCGGGCGAGGGCGAGCGTGCGGATGAGGCGCGGGCGGGTCGCGCGGGGGTCGATGACGTCGTCGATGTACCCGCGGCCCGCGGCCTGGTACGGGCTGGCGAAGCGGTCCTCGTAGTCCGTGATGAGTTCGCGGCGGCGGGCGGCGGGGTCGGCCGCCTCGGCCAGTTCGCGCCGGAAGATGAGGCCGACGGCGGCATCCGGGCCCATGACCGCGATCTCGGCGGTGGGCCAGGCGAAGTTGGCGTCGGCCCCGATGTGCTTGGAGTTCATGACCACGTAGGCGCCGCCGTAGGCCTTGCGGATGATGACGGTGATCTTGGGCACGGTGGCCTCGGCGAAGGCGTAAAGCAACTTGCTGCCGCGCCGGATGATCCCCTGGTGCTCCTGGTCGAGCCCGGGCAGGAAGCCGGGCACATCCTCGAGCACGACGAGCGGCACGTTGAAGGCGTCGCAGGTGCGGACGAAGCGGGCGGCCTTCTCGCTGGCGGCGATGTCGAGGGTGCCGGCGAGGTGCATCGGCTGGTTGGCGACGATGCCGGCGGGGTGGCCGTCGAGTCGCCCGAAGCCGCAGATGATGTTCGGCGCGTAGGCGGGCTGGATCTCGAGGAAATCGCCGTCGTCGAGGATGGATTCGATGATGCGGTGCATGTCGTAGGGTTTGGTCGCGGTTTCCGGGGCGATGGCGTCGAGCGCCGGGTCCTCGCGGTCCGGGTCGTCGAGCGGCTCGGCGCGGGGCGGGTCCTCCAGGTTGTTGGAGGGCAGGAAGGAGAGCAGGGCGCGGACGATCTCGTTGCCCGCGTCCTCGTCCGGCGCGACGAGGTGGGCCGCGCCGCTGACGGCATGATGGACGGCCGCGCCACCGAGCGCCTCCATGGTGACGTCCTCGCCGGTGACGGTCTTGATGACGTCCGGGCCGGTGATGAACATCTGGCCGACACGATCGACCATCATCACGAAGTCGGTCATGGCCGGGGAGTAGACCGCGCCGCCGGCGCATGGCCCGGCGATCACGCTGATCTGCGGGATGACGCCGGAGAGGCGGGCGTTGCGGTAGAAGACCTCGCCGTACCCGGCGAGCCCCTCGACGCCCTCCTGGATGCGGGCGCCCGCCGAGTCGTTGATGCCGACGATGGGGATGCCCATCCTGGCGGCGAGATCCATCACCTTGACGATCTTCTCGGCGAAGGCCTCGCCGAGCGAGCCGCCGAAAACGGTGAAATCCTGCGAGAAGACGGCGACCGGGCGGCCGTCGATGGTTCCCCAGCCGGTGACGACGCCATCGCCCCAGGGACGGGACCGGTCCATGCCGAGGTCGCTGGCGCGGTGGCGCTTGAAGGCGTCGAGTTCGGTGAACGATCCGGAATCGAGCAGGGCGACGGCCCGCTCGCGGGCGCCGCGCTTCCCGCGGGACGCCTGCTTTTCGGCGGCGGCGGCGTGCTGGGCGTCGATGCCGGCGCGAAGCTCGGCGAGTTTCCGGGCGCGGCCCCCGGCGGCGGGCGGGTCGGTCATGGCCGGGATTGTACGGGAGGCCCGGCTCCGGCGGGGGCGGCATGGCGCCGAAGGGCACGGTCCCTGCGAGCGACGGGACGTCGTGCGACGATACGCACCTCGGGATCACATCATGCGCGGCGTTCGATCACCCGGTAGGAAGACCAAAGGAGGCGTCCATGCACACGGAGCGGATTGCTCGTCTGGCGGGCGGACTGGCCCTTGCGGCCGGTCTGGTCGCGATTCCAGCGCTGGCGGCGGTTTCTCCCGCCTCGGCGCAGGATGCCCTGCCCGCCGGGGCGGAGCTGGTGGCGAGCGGGCTGGACAACCCGCGCGGGCTGGCCTTCGGACCGGACGGCGTGCTGTACGTGGCCGAGGCAGGCGCGTCCGGCGACCAGAACTGCATCACCGGGCCGGAGGGCGCCGAAGAGTGCTACGGGCGCACCTCCGGCATCGCGAAGATCGTGGACGGCACGGTGACGCCGCTGGTGGAGGGCGTGATCAACCGGGCCCTCGCGGGCGGGTTGCGCGCCACCGGGCTGCATGACGTGGCGTTCGGCAACGACGGGGCGCTCTACGCCGTCGTCGGCGTGGGCGGCGACCCGGCGCAGCGGGCCGAACTCGAGACGGGCGCCGAGCCGCAACTCGGCTGGCTGTTCCGGGTGGACCCGGCCTCCGGGGAAATGACCCCGGTGGCGGACATCGCCGGGTACGAGGGGAGCGCCAACCCGGACGGCGAGCAGGTCGATTCCAACCCCTACGCCATCTCGGCGCTGCCGGGCGGCGACCTGGCGGTGGTGGACGCGGGCGGCAACTTCGTGGCGCGGGTGACCCCGGACGGCACGATCTCCACGATGGCGGTCTTCCCGTCGCGCACCGTGCAACTGCCGGGTCCGGACAAGAAGGAGTTCCCGATGCAGGCCGTGCCGGACGCCATCGCGACCGGCCTCGACGGCACGCTGGCGGTCGGCGAACTGACGGGTGTCCCCTTCCCGAAGGGCGGGGCGATGATCTGGTCGGTGGGCGAGGACGGCAACCCCGCGCCGATGGCGGAGGGGTTCACGACCATCATCGACCTGGCCTGGGCGCTGGACGGCAGCCTCTACGTGCTGGAGTGGACCCGGGACGGCATCGCGGCGATCGACCCGGCGAACCCGAAGACCTTCGAGGGGCGGCTGGTCCGCATCGCGCCGAACGGGCAGCAGTCGGTGATCGCCGAGGAGGGGCTGGTGACCCCGGCCGGCCTCGCGATCGGGTCCGACGGGATGATCTACGTCACGATCAACGGCGGCGCGCCGGGAGTCGGCGCGGTGGTGCGCTTCCCGCTGCCGGCCGACGATGCGGCGGCGCCGGCGGCGTAGGCTGGCTGCAGGCAGCGTCAGCCTCGACAACCGCAACCAACGTGCAAGGAGTCCCTCCCGTGGCAGTTCGCCGCGGGGGGGATTCCATTCTTCGACGTGACCGCCGTCGCTGCTACACGAGCGGCGGCTCGGTCATCTCCGGCGGGATCGGCAGGGCGAGCAGGGTGAGGACGGTCGGCGCGATGTTGGCGAGGCGGCCGTCGTGCAGCGCGGCGTGGCGGAGGGGCGAGGCGTCGGGGGCGACGAGGACGAGCGGCACCGGGTTGGTGGTGTGGGCGGTGAGGACCGCGCCGGTGGCCGGATCGATCATCTCCTCGGCGTTGCCGTGGTCCGCGGTGACGAGCACTGCGCCACCCTGCGCGAGGGTGGCGGAGACGACCTCTCCGAGGCAGCGGTCCACCGTCTCGATGGCGGCGCGGGCGGCGGCGAGGACGCCCGTGTGGCCCACCATGTCGCCGTTGGCGTAGTTGACGACGATGAAGGCGTAGCGGCCGGACTCGATGGCGGCGACGACCTCGCGGGTGACGCCGGCGGCGCTCATCTCGGGTTGCAGGTCGTCGGTCGCCACCTTCGGGGAGGGGACCATCGCGCGGTCCTCGCCGGGGAAGGGATCCTCCCGGCCGCCGTTGAAGAAGAAGGTGACGTGGGGGTACTTCTCGGTTTCCGCGCTGTGGAACTGGGCGAGACCGGCCTCGGAGATGACGCGGGCGAGCGGCATCGTCACGTCCAGCGGCTCGAAGGCGACCGCCACTGGCAGGTGCTCGTCGTAACGGGTGAGGGTGACGACCGGGACGTCCGGGACGACCGGGCCGCGCTCCCAGCCGTCGAAGGCGGGGCCGGCGAGGGCGGCGGCGAGTTGGCGGCCGCGGTCGGAGCGGAAGTTGAAGAAGAGGATGGCGTCGCCCGGCCTGACGGTGACCGGGTCCTCGCCCGCGGCGGCGATGACGGTGGCGGGGATGAACTCGTCGGTGACGCCGGCGGCGTAGGCGCGGGCGACGGCGTCGGCGGCCGAGTCGGCGCGTGGGCCGATGCCGTGGACGATGGCGTCGTAGGCGGCTTTCGTTCGCTCCCAGCGGTGGTCGCGGTCCATCGCATAGTAGCGGCCGGCGACCGTGGCGATGCGTGCGCCGGTGATGCCGGTCACCTGCTGGAGGGTGGCGATGAAACCCGCGCCGGAGTCGGGCGGGGTGTCGCGGCCGTCGGTGAAGGCGTGGACGGCGACGTGGGGCGCTCCCCGGTCCTTCGCGATGCAGAGCAACGCCGCGAGGTGGCGGATGTGGCTGTGGACGCCCCCGTCGGAGACGAGGCCGAGCAGGTTGAGCGTTCCCCCGGTGCGCCTGACATGGGCGATCGCGTCGAGGATCACCGGGTTGCGGTCGAGGTCGCCATCGGCGATGGCCTTGTCGATGCGGGTGAGCCACTGGTAGACGACGAAGCCCGCGCCGAGGTTGGTGTGGCCGACCTCGGAGTTGCCCATCTGGCCGGGGGGCAGGCCGACATCCTCGCCGCTGGTGTGGAGGGTGGCGTGGGGGTAGCGGGCGAGCAGGCGGTCCATGACCGGGGTGTCGGCGGCGAGTACGGCGTTGCCCGGTTCGTCGCGGCCGATGCCCCAGCCGTCGAGGATGACCAGCACGACCGGGCGGATGCCGCGCTCGGCCGCGGCGGGGGGAATCGGCAGCGGGGTCCTCCGTGGATCGGGCGGCGGGCGGCAGCGGACGGTCACTATAGCGGAGGCGGGAACCGGGCCGCCGGGGAAGCGGGACGGTAGTCCGTGCGACAATGGCGCGCGTTGAAGGATCGGGGCCGGCGGCCGCATCGGCCGGGGCAATGGCGCGGAGAGCGCGCGGACTTCGGGAGACGGAACGATGGCGTACCGGGTGACGCTGATTCCGGGAGACGGGATCGGGCCGGAGGTGTCGGAGGCGACCAGGCGGGTTCTGGACGCGGCGGGCGTCGGCATCGAGTGGGAGGTGCGGCAGGCGGGGATGAACGCCCTGGAGAGCGTGGGCGATCTGCTGCCGGAGGCCACCCTCGAGTCGATCCGGCAGAACCGGGTCGGGCTGAAGGGGCCGATGACGACCCCGATCGGCACGGGCTTCCGCAGCGTCAACGTCGGCCTGCGGCAGGCGCTCGGGCTCTACGCCAACCTGCGCCCCGGGAAGACGATGGAGGGCGTGCAGTCGACCTTCCAGGATATCGACCTGGTGGTGGTGCGCGAGAACCTCGAGGGGATGTACTCGGGCGTGGAGTTTGATACGGGCAGCCCGGAGGGCGCGGCGGTCATCGAGACGATCAACGCCAACAGCAAGAAGAAGGTCGATCCTTCGGCCGCCATCAGCATCAAGATCATCACCGACGAGAAGTCCCGGCAGATCGTCCGGTACGCCTTCGAGTACGCGCGGAAGAACCACCGGAAGAAGGTCACCGCCGTCCACAAGGCGAACATCATGAAGTTCACCGACGGCCTGTTCCTGCGGGTGGCGCAGGAGGTCGCGGCGGAGTACCCGGACATCGAGTTCAACGACCGCATCATCGACAACATGTGCATGCAGCTGATGCAGAAGCCGCAGGAGTACGACGTCCTGGTGATGCCGAACCTGTACGGCGACATCGTGTCCGACCTGGTGGCGGGCATGGTGGGCGGGTTGGGCGTCGCGCCGAGCGGGAACATCGGGCCGGAGGCCGCGGTCTTCGAGCCAATCCACGGCAGCGCGCCGAGCCACGCCGGCAAGAACGAAGCCAACCCGACGGCGATGATCCTCTCCGGGGCGCTGATGCTGCGCCATATGGGCGAACAGGCGGCGGCGGAGCGGGTCGAGGCCGCGGTGGCGGGCGTGGTCCGCGACGGCGTGGACGTCACCTACGACCTGCGCGAGGACCGCGACCCGGCGAAGGCCGCCACCACCACCCGGATGACCGACGCCATCATCGCCCGCCTGTAGCGGGCGCTGCGATGCACCGGTTCCCGTTGTCCGCTCCGTGCCCGCTTGCCGCCGGCGTGAATGCGCGGCGGCCGGGGCTCACGCGCCGCGGCCTGGCCGTGGCCGCGGCGGGCTTGCTGGTGGCGTTCCGCGGCGCGGGCGCCGCCGCGCAGGATGCTCCCGGGCGCGAGGCCGGCGCCCTGCTGCGCGCGTTCGGGCGGGCGGAGGCGACGGTCACCGCCGGGCCGGACGGCCCGGCGGCGCCCGCGCAACTGGCCGCCGGGCCGGTGCTGGTCTCCGTGTCCGCGCCCGCGCCGTGGGTGGCATACGTCGCGCTGGTCCGGCCGCCGGCCGGCATGGCCGACGACGAGGCCGCCCGCCTCGCGCTGGCCGCCGCGCGCGAGGACCTGCCCGCGCCGGACTGGGTCTACTTCGGCGGGGCGACCGCGACGGCGCCGGGCGGCTCGGCGGTTTTCGCCGCCGACCTCGCGCCCGGGGAGTACCGGTGGGCGGTTTCCTGGTACGCCGACGGCCCGGGCGGCGAGGAGCAGATGAGGCTGCTGCCGCTCGCTGTCACCGGGGAATCCGCGGGCGCAGGCATCCCGTTCGCGGTGGACCTGGTGGCCGCCGACGGGCCGCGGTTCCTGGTTGCGCCCGACCCGGCGCCAGCGGGGCCGGCGGTCTGGCGCTTCCTGAACGCGTCCGAGGGGGCCCCGGCGCCGCATCACGCGGTCCTGTGGCGCGCCCCGGAGGGGGTGACCGCGCAGGCCATCGTCGAGGAGTTTGGCGCGCTCGCGCTGGGCACGCCCGTGCCGGAATCGGGCGTCATCGCCGGCATGGCCTGGGCTGGCTTTTTCGCGATGCAGTCGCCGGGCACGGCCACGTGGGCGGAGGTCGATCTTGCGCCTGGTACCCATGCCGTCACCAGTTTCGTGGTCGACCCGGGAACCGGCCGGCCGCAGGTGCTGGACGGACTGGCGGTGGTGTTCGAGGTGGCGTGAGGCGCGTGCGCGCCGCTACCCTGCGGACGGGGTGACGCCGTCGCTGGAGGCTGGCAGCGCGGCGATGCTGGCGGCGATGGCCGGGTCGTCCTCGACATGCAGGCGCAGGTCGAGGAACTCGATGACGACGCGCAGGATGGCCAGCATGGGGACGGCGAGCAACGCCCCGAACAGCCCGGCCAGTTGCCCCCCGGCGATCACCCCGAGGAAGATCACCAGCGGATGGACCCCGATCGCCTTGCCCTGCACGCGCGGGGCGATCAGGTTGCCGTCGATCTGGTTGATGGTGAAGTAGGTGATGCCCACCAGCACCGCCGTCAACGGCGACACCAGCAATCCGGCGATGACCGCCGGCACGCCTCCGATGTATGAGCCGACGTAGGGAACGATCGCGGCGATCGCCGTCCACACCCCGAGCAGCAGCGAGTAGGGGACCCCGAGCAGGTAGAGCACGATGCTGGAGGTCACCCCCTGAAAGGTGAGCGAGACCAGCAACCCGGCGAGGTAGCGGGAGAGCGCCTCGCCGGATTCGTCCCAGAGCGACTCGGCGTCGTCGCGGTAGACGGCCGGCAGCGCGGACATGAATCGGCGCTTGAAGGTCGCGGTGTCGGCAAGCAGATAGAGGGAGACGAACAGCACGCCAAACGAGGTGAGCAGGATGCCGAACAGGCTGGTGAAGGTGCCGACGACCCGGCCGAGCACCGTCTGTCCGACGGTCTGGGCGCGGGCGAGCACCTCGTTGTTGAAGTCGGTCATCGCCTTTTCGGGCGTGTCCCGGATCACGCCGCGGTCGGCCAGCATCTTGATGATCGCCTCGATGCGCTGCTGGGCGGTGTCGGCGAGACGTGGGACGTCTCCGATCAGCGTCGTCAACTGGTTGACGACGAGCGGCACCAGCACGATCACGGCGACCGCCGAGACGGCCACGAGCGCCAGCAGCACCAGCGCGATCGAGATGCCGCGCGGCAGCACCCGGCTGAGCAGGCGGACCGGGAAGGAGAGCAGCAATGCCAGCACCGCGCCGGAGACGAGGATCTTCGGCACCGCCGGGGCCCGCCAGCAGAGGTAGGCCAGCAGCAGCAGGAGCACGAACACCAGCAGGTTGCGGGTGCGGCGGGTGATGATGATCGGCGTGGGGGCGTTGACCGGCATCGGAGGCTCCCGTCAGGCGGAGGGCTCGGCGGCCTCGGCATCGGGGGCCGCGGCGGCAGGGTCGGCCGCCGCGGGTTCGGCGCCGGCGGACTGCTGGTCCGCGCCCGAACCCTGCCGGGAATCCGGCGGGCGCAGGGCGAACACAATGGCCCCGCCGACGCCTCCCTCATCGCGGGAAACGAAGGTGACGGAGCCGAAGTAGCCCGCGTAGGGGCCGCCCTTGCCCTCGACCTGCATCACCAGGGTGGCGGGGCGCGCGCCCTCGAAATCGTCGAACCAGACCCAGCGCTCGGGAATGTCGCCTTCGCCGCGCGGGTAGGACATGAACTCCGTCTCCCCCAGCGTGATCGTCGGCGCACCGTCGTCCGGGAAGTCGGCGACGCCGATGGGCCGGGAGCCGGCCAGTTCGCCGGCGACGAGCGCCGGATCGACCGAGATCGGCAGGATGTTCAGGAACTCTCCCGAGCCGTCGGTGACGTACCAGGCGACGAGCGTCACCACGTCTGTCGCCGGAACCGCGGCGGCCTCACCGGCGGCGGGAGCCTGCGCAGGCTCTGCCTGCGCCTCGGCTGGAGGCGCGGCGGCATCTTCCGGAGCGGGCGTGCCCGGCCCGGAGACATCGGGGGCGGCCGGGGCGGCCGGGGC
>JBJTKE010000395.1:0-19283 GCA_046096285.1 Chloroflexota bacterium | reverse complement strand
GGCGTGCACCGCTTGTTCACGCAGGTCGCCCCGCCGCAGCAGGTCTGTCGGTTCTTGCACTTCTTGCCCCGCTTGACGCAGCGGCAGCGGCTCGCCTTGCCGCCCTTGCCCTTCTTGCAGTACTTCGTGCAGCAGTCGCGGTGCTTCCTGCAGTGGTTGTCGGAGGCCTTGGGCCCACATGGCCGCTTCTCCGACGTGACCGTGCGATTGGCAGGCTTGCCCTTGCCTGCCTTTCCGGCAATCGCTTCATCAACCACGGTGCCGCGGCCCGTCACCGCCGCGGCAAGCGCCCCCGCCGCCGCCAGGAAGCCCGCCCGCCGGCTCACCCCTGCGCCGAGCGCCCGCGCGAACGCATCGAAACGTCCCTGCTCCATGACCGGTCCTCCTCCTGTCCGTCGTTGTCCGGGCCTGAGTGTCGCCGTCGCCAACAACCAACAGGATGTTGCGAAATGTTCTCGGGTTTTATCACATCCCGCGCCATGCCGCGCGGCCGGCCCCGTCGGTGCCTCGCGCAAGGACGCTGCGCCAGGACCTTCAGCGCGGGACGGCCCGGCGGAGATGATCCGCCGGGCCGACCTTCAATTGCCGCTCCGTCGCCGGGCCCGGGCCGCGCCGTCCGCTCCCCGCCGCCTGTCTCAGAACGCGCAGTTCGCAACCGGTGTGAAGCTGACGCCGTCGGTGCTGCGCTCGCACTGGTCGCCTACGGTGTTGCCGTAGACGTTGCTGCTGCTCACCCCGATGACCGTGACGGTGTAGCTGTTCTCTTCATCGATGCCGAACCCGCTCGCGTCAGGCGCGGTGTTGCCGGTAACCAGCGTGGTTCCGGCGAAGGTGATGGTGGAATTGGCTTCATCGGCCCACGCCCAGACTCCGCCGCCCCATTGCTGGTCGGAGTTGCCGGTCACCGACGTGTCGGTGATGGTCATGACCCCGTTCTCGAGTCCGATTCCGCCATAGGCATTGCCGGAGACGGTGCATCCGGTGATCTGCGTCACGCCGCCCTCGGACACCAACCCTGACGCGAGGTTGTTGGTGAGCGTGCTTCCGGTCACCGTCGCCAAGGCAGCCGGGTCATCCATGGCGAAGTACAAGCCGTAGGAACAACCCGTGAACGTTGAATCCTCGATCACCTGCGTCCCGTTCAGGGCATAGAGTCCGCCGATGCCGCCCGTGAGCGTGCAGCCCCGCACGGTCCACGACACCGTGCCGTTGGTGTAGGAGTAGATCATCACCTCGTCATCGATGCCGGTGACCGCGGTTCCGGCGAACCGCAACCCGTCCAGCGTCACCGCGTGCTTCGTCGTCGTGTCGGCCTGGTCCTCGCCGATAACGACGTAGTAGCTGTCCGGCGTCTGGGTGGTGCGGGTCGGCGTCAGCACCACGTCGGTGGCGCCGCCGCAGGCCTGCAGGGTGATGTCCTTGGTCACCAGGACCTCGGTCGGGTAGGTGCCCGAGCCGATCGTGATCACCGCGCCCGGGGCCGCCGCCGCGTAGGCCGCGTTCACCGTCGTGTAGGCGCACCCGCTCGCGCAGACCGTGCAGCGCGGCGTGCACCGCTTGTTCACGCAGGTCGCCCCGCCGCAGCACGTCTGCCCGTTCTTGCACTTCTTGCCCCGCTTGACGCAGCGGCAGCGGCTCGCCTTGCCGCCCTTGCCCTTCTTGCAGTACTTCGTGCAGCAGTCGCCGTGCTTCTTGCACAGGTTGTCGGAGGCCTTCGGTCCGCATGGCCGCTTCTCCGACGCCGCCGAGCGCTTGTCCGCCGAGCGGGCCTTGCCAGCCTTGCCCGTATCACTGGCCTTGCTGGCGGCCGCCTCCTCCACGATGACGGCTCGGCCCGCCACCGCGGCGATCGCCGCCGCCGCGGCCGCGCGGAGGCCCGCCCGCCGGCTCAGCCCGGCCCCGAGCGCCCGCGCGATCGCATCGAACCTTCCCTGCTCCATGACCGCTCGTCCCCTGTGCATCCTGTTCCTGGCAGCAGGTCCGCACCTGCCCCACAGCACCTGAAACATGCTCGCATGTTTCCGCGTTTTCTGACGCGAGGGAACATCATAAGCCACTTCGGACTGACCCTGCCACGGCTGGCTGCCGGACGCTTCGCCGCTCACGATTCACGGACGGCGGCCCGGCCCATCGTGCCGCCGGGCCAGAGAGGCGGAGCCACGCGCCGGGCGCGGCGACAGCCGCACCGCGCGGCCAGCCCCCGGTCCGGTTGGCTCCACCGGCGTCAATTCACCATTGCCGGCATCGGGGCCGCCGCTCCGCGCCCCTCGGGCGCCGGCGTGAGCCGGCCGATCCGCCAATTGGCTGCGTCGCTCCGCCTTTGAAGTGAGGGCCGGGTATCCGGCATCGGGCGGTGGCTGCAAACCAGAGCCGTCGGCGGCCCACGAAGCGCATTGCGCCGGGTCCGGGGCCGGGGAACGACAGGCGAGGGGGAATCGCCGCCGCTCCCCGGCCCCGGACCCGCCGCAAGCCCGGCCAGCAGGCGAGTGCGGGACCGGCGCGGGGCCGATGCGGCCCCGCGCCACCATCCGCGGCGGCAGCAGGCGGTTGCCGGACCGGACAGGGGATGCCCGGCATGGGCGGCCGTTCCCGGTTGGGGGTTCCCGCAGCGCGCGACGGAAGGGGGTGATCCTGCCTGCTGCCGTTCGTCGTCCGGGGGCCGGGTCTGGCTGCCGCGATGATGCCCTGCCCGCCGCCGCCGCACCTTGACGAAACACTCACCGAAATGACGATGGCGGTTGTTGCGGCCATTCCGGCCACCGGGCGCCCGGGGCGCTCGCATCAGCAGCCCGCAACGCCGCTGCAGCCCGTCATGCGCCAGGATTGGCCTGTAGCAGACGTGCTATCGCCCCTGGGATCAGCAGCGCCATATCCTCACCGATGCCCGGGGGCAGCATGGACCGGCTCACGTTCGACTGCGTCACCAGACTCCTCGGAACCGCCGCCAGCCGCCGTTCCGGCCTTGCGGCCGCCATTGCCGCCGCCGTTGCGGCCCGCTCAACAGACGGCGCGACGCCGGGCGAGAGCGCGGCCATCGCGGCGGATGCGCCGCCCCGCCGCGCCCGCCGCCGCGTCCGCCCCGAGGGGCCCTGCGGCAACGGGTCCCGCGCGGAGAACATATGCACGAAGGACAAGCAGTGCTGCACCGGCATCTGCAACCTCAAGACCGGCAAGAAGAACACCGACGGCAGGGGCCGCTGCCGCTGCCTCAAGCGCGGCAGGACGTGCTCCGCCGACAAGAATTGCTGCAACTCCATGACCTGCGTGGACGGCGCGTGCAGTTCGTTGCGGCCGGTCCCCACCAGCCAGGCCTGCGTCGCCGCCCGGGACACGTGCCTCGACGACGCCGCCTCCTGCATGGCCTACGACAGCGACGACCCGGCCGGGACCTTCTGCCTGCTGCCCACCGGCGCGGCCTGCTCCGGCGACAACGACTGCTGGTCGCAGGATTGCAGCGGCGGCACGTGCGCGGCGGTCGTCTGCGACGTCTGCCTCGCGGGTTGCGCCTACACCTCGATCGCCGACGCCATCGCCTCCCCGCCGGCCGACAGGCGCATTCGCGTGGCGCCCGGCACGTGGACCGGCGCGGACGCCTTCACCGAGGACATCAGGATCGAGGCCTGCGGCGGCGCGCCGGGCGTCATCATCACCCCGACCCGGAGCGCCTGCATCGAACTGGCCACCGGCGGCCTGACCGTCACCGTCAAGGGTCTCGAGTTCAGCTACGGCGCGTCCCTCTCGGCCTACACGCTGGTTGCCGCCACCGGGGCGTCCGCCAGTTCGATGGCGGGGCTGGACATCCGCAACTGCACCTTCGACGACCGGACCGGGACGGTGAAGATCGGCCTTTACCTGTTCTCCTTCTTCACCGCGACGGTGACCAACAGCACGTTCCTGGACGCGTACGTCACCGCCGGGTCCGACGTCAATGGCGCGCTCGACGATCCGAGCTCGATCGCCATGTCCGGTTGCACGATGACGACGGCCGGCGGCTCCTCGCTCGCCGGGTTCGACAACTCCGTGAACGCCACGCTCACCGACTGCACGGTCTCCGGCGGGTCGTCGACCACCGGCGGCGGCATCGTCTTCTCCTCGGGCGTCAATGCCTTCACCGGGTCGCTCACGCTCAATGGCTCGACCACGGTTTCGGGCAACACCGCCGGCGACGGCGGGGGCGTCGCCCTCCGGGCCACCGATGGAGCGTCGGTCGCGCTCATCCTGGCGGATTCGGCCATGGTGACCAGCAACACCGCCACCAACGGCAGCGGCCTGGCGGTCATCACCGGGAGCTTGGGAACCCAGACCGGCACGGTCACCGTGTCCGGCGCGGCGGGCCGGATCACTGGCAACAGCGGCGCGTCCAGCCAGTGCGCGGAGACGATCGACGGCTCCGCAACCTGGACGGCCGTGCCCGACTGCACGACCTTCTAGCGCCGGTCGCCCGCGGCCTTCCCGGAAAAGCTGCGAAATCGTGGAAGCGGCCGCCGGGTGGCGGCCGCCTCCGTTCAGACGGCGGCGGGGGTGGGGCGGGCCGCGGTCGCGCCCGTGCCGGGCTTCGCGTCGCGCAACTGCCGGAGCAGGGCGGCGGCGTCCTCGATCGCCCAGAGGTGGGCGATCTTCCCGTTTTCGAGGCGGAAGAAGACCATGATGCCCCAGGTCACCGTGGCCTTGCTGGCTGCGATGCCCAGCCATTCCTGCTGGTGCGTCCCGGTCCAGACCGCACGCAGGGCCACCCGGTCCTCGTCGGAGACGAGGTCCTCGACGGTCAGCACGGCGTCCGGGAAGGCGGTGAAGCGGGCGCGCAGCGCGGCCGCCTGCCCGGCGACGCCGCGCCGCTCCGCGCCGTGGGTGAAGCCGGGCGTGAGCAGCGTGTCGAGGGCGTTGATGTTCTGCTGGTTGAGGACTTCATCGACATAGCGGCGCACGATCGCCGCGTTGGCGTCATTGGACACGAGGGAGACCCTTCCCGTGAGGCGAGCGGTGCGACCCGCGGACGCCCCGGCGGCAGCGCTCGCTTCCGGCGCCGGGACAGCGGCCGTTTGTGTTCCGCGCCCAATACCGGCCGTCCCGGTTTCCCCGGAGGTGTCGGCGGCGCACGTTCACAGCCGGGGGGTACGGTACACTACGAGGCGTTGTGGCGGGAATGGAGACGGCGCGCCTGAGGGCCGGGACGATCCGCTCCCGCGAAGCAGTGACCCGCGGCGTGGTTCGGCTCCGCGCCCGGCCCAGCCGTGAAAGGCGAACGCATGGCGACCACCCGGAGCCGCAGCGCGAAGAGCGCCGAGAATGGCGTAGCGAAGGGGGCCGCCGGGGTCCCCTATGACCGCGACACCCTGATCGGCTTCTACCGGACGATGACGTCGATCCGGCTCTTCGAGGAAGCGGCGCAGAAGGCCTTCCGCCAGGGCAAGATCGGCGGCTATCTTCACCTCTACATCGGGCAGGAGGCGCTCGCGCTCGGCTTCCTCCACGAGTACCGCCCCGGCGACAAGATCATCACCGCCTACCGCGACCACGCCCATGCGCTGATTCTCGGCTCCTCCCCGCGGGAGGTGATGGCCGAGCTGTACGGCAAGGGCACCGGGCTGGTGAAGGGCAAGGGCGGCTCCATGCACCTGTTCGACGTGAAGAACGGGTTCTGGGGCGGGTACGGCATCGTCGGCGGCCATATCCCGCTCGGGGTCGGCTTCGCCTACGCCCAGGCCTACCAGCAGTCCGGGGCGATGACCCAGCTCTACTTCGGCGACGGCTCCATCCACAACGGGGCTTTCCACGAGGCGGCGAACCTCGCCGGGCTGTGGGGCCGCGAGGGCATGAACCCCTGCCTGTTCGTCCTCGAAAACAACAAGTACGGCATGGGCACCAGCGTCCAGCGCGCCACCGCCATGACCGACCTCTCGGCCAAGTTCGACTCCTACGCCATCGAGCACGAGGACGTGGACGCGAACGACCTGTTCGCCGTGCTGGAGTGCGCGAAGCGGGTCACGAAAATGGTCCGCGAGACCGGCAAGCCGTATGGCATCGAGGCGCAGACCTACCGGGTCACTCCCCACGGCGCGGCCGACTTCCTGGAGCGCTACCGCGCCAAGGAGGAGGTCAGCGAGGCCCGCAAGCACGACCCGATCAACCGCTACGAACACCGCCTGCTGGAAATGGGCGTCGCCACCGAGGCCGATCTCGAGGAGATCCGGGCCGAGGCCAAGGCGGTCGCCGACGATGCGGTGAAGTTCGCCGAGGAAAGCCCCGAGCCGGACCTGTCCGAGCTCTACACCGACGTCCTCGTCGACGAGTCCGGCGGCGATGCCGCCCACGGGAGATAGCGATCCATGCCGGTCATGACCTATCGCGAGGCGCTGCGCTCCGCGATGTCCGAGGAGATGGAACGGGATAGCTCGGTCGTCCTGCTCGGCGAGGACATCGGGGTCTACGGCGGCACCCACCTGGTGACCGACGGCCTCGTCGACAAGTTCGGCCCGAAACGGGTCATCGACACGCCCATCGCCGAGGGCGGGTTCACCGGCGCGGCCATCGGCATGGCCATGACCGGGATGCGCCCGATCGTCGAGATGATGACCTGGAACTTCTCGTTCCAGGCCGTCGACCAGATCATCCAGAACGCCGCCAAGGTGCGCTACTTCTCGGGCGGGCAGGTGACGGTGCCGCTGGTGATCCGCGGCCCAAATGGCGGCGGCGTCCAGCTCTCCGCCCAGCACACCCACAGCCTCGAAGGGTTCTACGGCCACTTCCCGGGGCTGAAGGTCGTCTCCCCGGTGACGCCGCACGACGCCAAGGGGATGATGCTCACCGCCATCCGCGACGACAACCCGGTCATCTTCATGGAGGCCGGGGCGTTGTACGGGGCCAAGGGCGAGGTGCCCGAGGGTGAGTACACCGTTCCCTTCGGCAAGGCCCGGGTGGCCCGCGAGGGGACCGACGTCTCGCTGATCTCCTACGGCAGGCAGGTGCCGCTGCTGCTCAAGGTCGCGGAAACGCTGGAGGGCGAGGGCATCTCGGCGGAGGTGATCGACCTGCGCTCGATCCGCCCGTTCGACACCGAGACGATCGTCGCCTCGGTCCGCAAGACCCACCGGGCGGTGGTCGTGCAGGAGCAGTGGCGCTGGTTCAGCGTGGCCTCGGAAGTGGCCGCCGTGATCCAGGAGCAGGCCTTCGACGATCTCGACGCGCCGGTCGAGCGGGTCTCCGGCGCGGAGGTTCCGGCGCCCTACGCGCGCAATCTCGAAATCGCGGCCTTCCCCAGCGTCGACCAGATCGCCGCCGCCGCCCGCCGCGCGCTCTACCGGGAGAACTAGCCATGCCCGCCGTCATCATGCCCAAGATGGGCGACGCCATGGAGGAGGGAACCCTTCTCCGCTGGCTGAAGCAGGTCGGGGATCCGGTCAACGCCGGCGACCCCATCGCCGAGATCGAGACCGACAAGGTCACCCTCGAGATCGAGGCCGCCGAGAGCGGTCCGTTCACGAAAGCCCTCGTGGCCGAGGGCGCGGTCGTGCCGATCGGCACCCCGATCGCCATCATCGGCGCGGACGAGGGGGCGGTTGCCGCCCCGGCCGCCCCGGTCGCCGCCGCCCCGGTCGAGGCCGTTGCGGCCACCGTTGCCGCGCCGGTCCCGGCGATGGCCGCGGCCGCCGCCCATGCCGCGGCGCCCGTGGCGGCCAACGGCCACGCCGTGGCTGTGGTGGCCGCGCCCGCCGGGCCGGGCGAGCGGCTGCGGGCCTCTCCGCTGGTGAAGCGGCTTGCCGCGGAGCACGGCATCGACCTGTCGCTGATCGCCGGCACCGGACCGGGCGGCCGCATCATCCGCGACGACATCGCGCCGTTCCTGACCGGCGCGCGGCCGCTTCCGGCCGCGGCGCCCGCCGCGGCTGCTCCCGCGGCGCCTGCCGCCGCTGCTGCCGCGCCGTCGGCGCAGGCCGCGCCGCGCCCGGGCGCGACCGTCACCGAACTGAGCCGCATCAAGAAGACCACCGGCAAGCGGATGATCGAGTCCAAGATCACCGCGCCGCACTTCTACGTGACGAGCGACGTGGACATGGGCGCCGCGGTCGCCTTCCGGGAGCAGATCAACGCCGGGCTCGGCGACGACCCGGCCAAGGTCTCGTTCAACGACCTGGTGGTGAAGGCCGTGGCCGTCGCGCTGCGCGACTTCCCGAACCTGAACTCCTCGCTGGAGGGCGACACCCTCCACACCCACCCGAACATCGACGTCAACATCGCCGTCGCCCTGCCGGAGGGGCTGATCGCGCCGTTCATCCCGAACGCCGACGAGAAGAGCCTCGGCACGGTGGCGCGGATGGCGAAGGACCTGATCGGGCGGGCCCGCAACGGCGGCCTGCTGCCGAGCGAGTACCAGGGCGGCACCTTCACCGTCTCCAACCTCGGCATGTATGAGGTGGACGAGTTCATCTCGATCATCAACCCGCCGCAGGCGGCGATCCTCGCGGTGGGCTCCATCGCCGAGGTTCCGGTGGTGAGGGATGGCGCGGTCGTCCCTGGCCACCGGATGAAGATCACCGCCTCCGCCGACCACCGGGTGACCGATGGCGCGGAGATCGCGCGGTTCCTGCTGGCGGTCAAGCGGCTGCTGGAGAATCCGCTGCGGCTGGCGGTCTGGTAGGTCGCGGCAGCGGAGATTGCGCCCTTCCGGGGCTTCCTCGCGTGGTGGGCTGTCCGCTTTGGGCATTGGCCCCCTCCCCAACCCCTCCCCCGCTGCGGCGGGAGAGGGGTTTTTCGTTGGGGTTGGGGGACTGTGCCCTCACCCCAACCACTCTCCCTGCGCGAGGGAGCGGGGCTTTTCGCGGGGCGGCGGGCCGACTACCATGACCGCATGATCGCTTGCAGGCAGGGAAGCATCGTCACGCGTGGCGCCCGCCGGGCGGCCGGGGGAACGCGGTGAATGGGGAGCAGGCCGTTGCGGCCATCCCGCCGTTGGTCGCCGCGCGGCTGGCGCGGCTCCGGGAGCGCGGCATCGACGCATCGGCGATGCCGGTCAGCCACGTGTGCTGGCGCGCGCCCTCGATGGCGCGCTACCGGGAGGCGGTCGCGGCGTTCCTTCCCTTCGCCTCCGCGTGGGCCGAGGACGAGTTCGCCGGGCGGCCGATCACCTTGCTGCTGCCCCGCGAGGGGGCCGCGCGCGACGGGGCGGGCGTCGGCCTGATGGAGGTGTGCGCCCCCCGCGCCGGCCACCCCTACGCGGAAGGATGGGAGCACGCCGGGTTCTCGCTCGGCGGCGATCCGCTCGCCTTTCACGCCCGCCACGCCGCCGTGCTGGACGGCATCAAGGACCGCGGGCAGGACGTGCAGTCGGCGTTCGTCACGTTCGATGACGGCGCGACCGCCAAGTTCTACGCCGCGCCGCTGCGGGAGATCGTGGCCGCGCAGGCGGGCCGCTGGGCGTTCCAGCCGGCGGATGGGCCATGCTGAACCGCGACCCGATGCGGGAACGTCCCCGCACGAAGGCCGGCGCCGAACGCGAGCGGGAGCGCGCCTTCCGCGAGCGGCTTTCCCTGTTCAAGCGGGTCTACCGCTGGCTGAACCTGACGCTCATCCAGTTGGGCACGTGGCCGTTGCTGGTGGCGCTCGCCATCGCTCCGGCGCTGCCGCTCCCGCTGACCCCGATGCCGTGGTACCTCGTGCGGCTGGCGGCGCCCGCGCTGGCCGCGCTGCTGGCGCTGGTCTACCTCGCGCAGCGGCCGGAATCGCTGGCCGGCGCGGCCGGGGACCCGCCGATGCCGCGCGGGGCGATGCCGCCGCTCCGGCAACAGGCGGCGTTCCTGCTGCCGGGGCTGGCCATCGCGCTCTCGCTGGCGCGGCTGGCGATCGGTCCGCCCGATGCCGCCCTGAAGGCGCTGCTGTTCGGCATCGCGGACACGGCGGCGTACCAGGTGATCCATTTCGGGGTCGTCCGCCGATCCTGGCCCGACGAGGACAGCGGGAACCTTGCGGCGGTCGGCTTCTTCACGCTGTCGTGGGCGATCCGGGAAGCAATCGCGGCGGCGGCGACCCCGGCGCAGGAGTCGCTCTGGATGGCGGCGTTCGCCGGGGGCGCGATCGGGCTGGTCATCGGCGGGGCGTCGCTGGTGCTGCGCCGGTGGCCGGGCGGGTGGCTGCCGGCGGCCTCGGCGCAACTGGTCATCTCCACCCTGATCTTCGCCGCCGGGTGACGCGGCGGGAAACGCGCGCGGGTTTCCATCACCAACTGGTTCGGCTATTGCTGCGAAAACCGGGGAACCCACGGGTCAGGCCTCGGTCCAGATCGTGACCCGGTTGCCGCCCGAGTCGGCCACGTAGACGAACTGTCCGCCGCCGCTGATCGCCGGCCAGTAGGGCCTGGTCATCTCGCCGACGCCGCTACCGACCGTGCCGAACGAGCTGAGATAGGTCCAGGTGGTGGAGGCGATGTCCGGCCGCGTCCAGACCTGGATGCGGTTGTTGTTGAGGTCAGCGATCCAGGCGGTGAGGCCGTTGGGGGCGATGGAGAGGCCTGCCGGAGCGGCGAAGAGCCCGTCGCCGGTTCCAGCGCCGCCGAAGACGTCCTGGTAGGTCCAGTTCTGGCTTGAGCGGCTCGGCCGGCTCCAGATCACCACCTGGTTGTTGTTGCTGTCGCTGATCAGCAGCATGAGTTCATCGGGCGTGAGCGCGATGCCCATCGGCGAGGAGACCTGGTTCGGGCCGGAGCCGGCGAAACTGGACTGCTGGGTCCAGGCCGAGGATGCGGCATCCGGCCTGGTCCAGATCTGGACCTTGCTCTTGCTGTAGTCGGCAAGGTAGAGCGTCAGCCCGTCGCGCGTGAGCGCCGCCGGGCCGGTGCCGAGACCGGGATCGCCGAACCGGGAGACGTAGGACCAGGACCCGCCGCTCCCCTGCCACATCGAGACGGAATTGTCTCCGGTGTTGTAGGAATCGGAGACGAGCATGGTGCGCTCGTCGCCGGTCAGCGAGATGCTCCACGGGAACTTGAGTTGCCCGGGGGCGGCGCCCGGCGATCCGAGCGTGGCCGTCCGGGTCCAGGCGGAAGCGTCGGCGCCGGTTCTGCCGGGGCGTTCCCAGATGGTGATGACCCCGGCGGTGTAGCCGGGAAGGTACAGCGTCAATCCGTTCGCGCTCGACGTCACTCCCGCGATGCCGGCGGTGTCGGCGGTGGCAATCTCCGACTGCTGCACCCAGCTCGTCGGCCGCACCGCGCAGCCGCCGGAGCCGCAGTAGCCCTGCACGCAGTCCGTGGCCTGCTCGCACGCCGCGCCGTCCGGAAGCAGGCAATAGGTCTGCGCCGACGCGCCGCCCGCGTAGACGACGCAAGCCGCCCCCGTCCGGGAGCAGACGGTCTTCCCGACCGTGCAGGGCCGGCCGGTGGCCACGGGCCGCGGCGGCTTCGGGCCAGTGTTGCGCCGCGGGCACGTCCCGTCCGTGCACCGCCCGCCGCCGCAGCAGGTCTGCGTCGTCGTGCACGGTTTGCCCCGCTTGATGCAGCGGCAACGCCCGCCCTTGCCGCTCCGGGCTTTCTTGCAGTAGCCCGTGCAGCAATCGCTGTCCTTCGCGCAGTGGTTGGCGGCGCCGGAGCCGTCGCCGCAGGGGCCTGCCGGCTTCGCGGATCTCCGCGGGGCCGCGCCGCGCCGTGGCCGCGCCTTCAGGTCCGGCGCGGCGGCGAGACCGGCCAGCACGCCGAATACCGCGCCGAGCCCGGCCCGGCGGGAGGCAGCGCCGCCGAGCAGGCGGGCGATGCGGTCGAACGACGAGTGGTCCATGAAGGTCCCTCCGGGTGGCGCGTGCAGTGGCCGGCAGCCGCGACCGATTCCGCATACCCCGCACGGCGCGAGAGCAATGCGTTCGATGAACACCTGATCATAGGCCATGATTCGGACGAATCACACCACCTGGGACAATAATCGGAGCTGGCGATGCTGTTCGCCTGTCGCTCCGGCACGGCCCGTGAACGGCGCGTCGCACGCTCCCGCCCGCCGCCGGGGTATTCGCCGGCGATGACCGACGCCGTGTTCGCGATCGCCACGCCGCCGCGATGCGCGGGAAACGCCGCTGGGGCGCGGCATCGTCGCCACGCCCCCGGCGGGGTGATGCCGGAATGCCGGACCTGCCGCCGGCAACCTACCGATCCCGTCAGACAGCGACCCAGACCGACACGCGGTTGTTGCCGGTGTCGGCGACGTAGACGTACCCGCCGCCGTTCGATGCCGTCACGGCATAGGGTCCGGAGAACTGCCCGTTGCCGCTGCCAATGGTGCCGAACGCCGTAAGGTACGTCCAGGAGAGGGAGGCCAGGCTTGGCCGCGACCACACCTGCACGCGATTGTTGCTCTTGTCCGCGACCCAGATCGTGAGCCCGTTCGGTGCGATCGCCATCCCTGATGGGGTGGCGAATTGGCCGGTTCCGCTGCCGGCCGAGCCGAATGACGTCGCATAGGACCAGGACTGGCTGGAGAGGTCGGGCCGGGTGAAGATCGAGATCCGGCTGTTGTTGGAGTCGGCAACGTAGAACTCGAGCTCGTTCGGCGAGAGGACGGAGCCGATCGGGCTGTCGACTGCACCGGGTCCGGTATTGCCGAAACTGGCGCCCTGCGTCCAGGTCGTGGACGCCAGGTTGGGGCGAGTGAAGACCGACACGACGCTGTTGTTGTAGTCGCACAGGTAGATGGTCAGCCCATCCCAGCTGATCGACAGCGATCCAGATGCCCCCGAAGGCGTGCCGCTGAACTTCGACTGGAAGATCCAGGAAGCGCCCTCGCCGTTCCATACCGACATGGAGCCGCTGCCGTAGGAGTCTGCCACGGCCAGCACGTCCGCCAGTTCGGTGAGCGAAATGCCGGCGGGTGATTTGACCTGGCCCGGCGACGATCCGGTGCTGGCGATGGTCGATGCCAACGCCCACGACAGCGCTCCGGGACCGGCCGTGGCGGGCCGCGTCCATGCCGTGACGAAGCCCGGCGAGTAGGCCCCGACGTAGACGGTCAGCCCATCCTCCGCCGCCGCGATCACGTAGGCGCCCCCGGTTTCGGGGCTGCTGAACTCATCCTGGTAGACCCAGCCCGCCGGGCGGATGGCGCAGGTTCCGGCGCTGCAGAAGGCGTCGACGCAGTCGGTGGAGACGGCGCAGGGGCCGCCGAGCGGGATGAGGCAGTAGGAGCCCGGGGGGCCGCCGCCAGCGTAGGGAGTGCAGGAGGCGGCGGCGTCGGAGCAGAGGGAGCCGGAGCCGCACTGCTGGCCGGTGGCGAGGAAGACACGCTTGGGCTGGCAGGCGCCGGCGGCGCAGGTGAGGCCGGGGCAGCAGACGGTGCGCTTGCGGCAGGGGTGGAACTCGGGGGCGCAGCGGCAGCGGCCGACCTTGTCGCCCTGCTTGGCGGGGCGGCAGTAGCCGGTGCAGCACTGGCTGTCCTTGCGGCACGGGTTGTCGATGGCGGAGCGATCGCCGCAGGGGCCGGTGGGCTTGGCGGGGGGATCACCCTTGCCGCCGTTGTTCTTGCGGCGGCGGGCGGAAGCGAGGGAGGGAGCGGCGGCAAGGGCGGCGAGGGCGGCGGCGAAGCCGGAGCGGCGGGAGGCGGGTGCGGCGAGGAGGCGGGCGAGGCGGTCGAAGAGGTCGTGCTCCACGGAAGAACTCCCCGTGCAAGTCGAAGGCCGCCACGAGATGGTGGAACGTGTACGTACACTACGACGTGAAGGTGATTTTGGCAAGTCGTCTTGTCGGGTTCGGCAAACGATGGCCGGGCGGTGGCTGGTGCGGCTCTGGCCCCGGATGTTGTGCTGCCGGGCATCAGTGAGGCCCCCTCCTGCCCGGAGAGGGTTGAATCTCCAGTCTGGTCCGGCCCTCAACCCTCAGCCCTCACCCCTGACCCCTCACCCCAGTCACCGCTGCCTGTGCGAGGGAAAGGGGCTTGCCGACGCGGCGGCAGCGCAACGCGCCGGTTTCGGGCATCGCTGGCGTTGGCCGCGGGAGTTCGGCGGGCCACGGCGAGGCCGCCTGGGGCATGGACCCTCGCGAGGTGGCCGGGTCGCGGAGCAGGGACAGGAGGGCGCGACGGCGACCGGGGAGCGCGACGGACGCTGCGGCGGACCTCGCCGCGGACCGGGGGTCAGGCGCCGCAGGCCTTGCTGTCGGGCGCGAGCGGGGCGTTGAGGCAATCGTCCGGGGTGTTGCCGGCGATCTGGGCGTTGCCGCGGATGTCGACGGTCAAGGCGTTGACGCCGCCGCCGCCGGTCCCGGCGACGTTGCCGGTGATCTTCGGTTTTCCATAGATGAGCAGGGAGGCCGGGCTGGCATTGGCGGACACGCCGCCGCCGCTGCCGGAGGCGTAGTTGCCGGAAATCTCCGCCTGGCCGCGGACGGTGAGCATCAGGGCCTCGTCGGAGGGCCGCAGTTCGACGCCGCCGCCGTCGCCGAGGCGGTTGCAGCCGGTGACGCGCGCCCGGCCCTCGATCACGAGGTGGCCGTGGGAGACGACGCCGCCATCCTCGACGGCGGGCGGCGCGGGCGCGGGTTGCGCGGCGACCGGCGCGGCCTTGCCGCTGACGGTGAGGTTGCGGATGGTGAGCGTGGGATGGGGCGCGACGTCGGCCGGATCGCCGTAGCGGATGGTGCGCGCGCCATCCGCGACGTTGAGGAGCAGCACGTCGCCGCCGTTGCAGTTGGTCAGGGTCAGGGGCTTCGCCGGGATGACCAGGTCCTCGGCGTAGACGCCGACGCCGATGTAGATGGTCGATCCGGGGGCGGCGGCGTCGATGGCGGCCTGCACCGTGGCGTGGGCGCAGCCTGCGGCGCAGACCGTGCAGACCTCCGGCCAGCAGGCGCCGCCGTCGCAGCGGAGGGAGCCGCATTCGCTGTTTTGCCGGCAGACATCGCCGCCGCGGAGCAGGCAGTAGTCGCCGAGCGGGGCGGCCTGGTAGTAGGGGATGCACAGGGCCGGGTTGTCGCAGGGGTTGCCGCCCGGAGTGCAGGCGTGGCCGAAGCGGGTCTTTCGGTCCTTGCCCGACCGGCCGCACGTTCCGCCGGAACAGGTGAGGTTCTTGCAGCAGGTTTTCTTGCGGCCGCAGGGCTCGCCGCGCTTGAGGCAGCGGCAACGGCCGCCGGCGGCCGGGTCGGCTGCGCCCGCGGCGGCCTGTTTCCCCTTGCCGCCCGGGTCGCAGTAGCCGCTGCAGCATTGCCCGTGCTTGGCGCAGGCGGAGCGGTCGTCGCGGCAGCGCTTGCCGGCGGAGGCGGGCCGGGCCGACAAGGCCGCCGCCGCGGCGAGGGCCGCCAGGATGCCCGCTCGCCGGGACAACGGCGCCGCCGCGAGGCGGGCGATCCGGTCGAACGCGGCATGATCCATCTCGAAATCCCCTCTCGCGCGCCTGGCGGGGCGGCGGGCATCACCCTCGCCGGGCGAGCCGACGCTGCCCGCGTGCCCTCATGCCCCGGATCGGGCCCGCCTGCCCGAACCGGACAGGCCGCGAACGCGCCGTTTGGGGCAATGATAAAGACTCCGTGTTTCCGCGGAGCAACTCGCCGACGTGAACAGTCGGCCGCTCGCCGGACTACCTCCTGGCTCTGGGTCTTTCCCCCGGTCGCCACGGGTAGCCTGTGACGTCCGCGTCAGGCAGGCAGGATCTCGATCATCGCCCGGCGGAACATCGCCTCGTGGGAGGACATCAACTGCCGGGCCTGCTCGCCGTACCGCCTGTGGAACAGGGGAACGAGGGCCTCGACCTCGTCGTCCGGCAGCACCCGCGCCACCCCGGCGACGGCGGGGCCGTCCGTGACGCCCGCCACATCCGACGGGGCAATCGTCACCCGCGGCGTGTGCCGGATGCGCTTCGCCTTGCCGGCCTCGGCGGATGTGGTGACGATCATCCGGCCGCCGTCGCGCACGATCCAGACAGTGGTCGGGACGGGCGTTCCGTCGCGCCGGAAGGTGGTAAGCAGCACGAATCCGCTGCGGTCGATGCCGCGAAACGGCTCGCGGTCGCTGTATTCGTCACGGTTAAGGGTGCTGGCGTTCGCGGTCATTGGAGGGCTCCCCGGCCGGCGGCCGGTCACGCGGCGGCGGGCAGCAATTCGAGCAGCACGCTGGTCATCTTGCGGAAACGCACCCGGTGCATGCCGAAGATGAGCCGCGCGAACATGCCGTAGCGCTTGACGAAGAGCGGCCGCAAGCGCTCGACGTCGGCGTGCGGCAACTGGCGGCCGCGGGCGGGCACGTCCGGCCCGAGCCGGGTTCCCCTGCGGTCCGACGGGGCGATGGCGGCGCGCCCGTTGGCCCGGATGCGCTTGGCCTTGCCGGAATCCTCGGCGGTGATGACGAGCAGGCGGCCGCCGTCGCGGACCGCCCAGACCGGGACGGAGACGGCGGCGCCGTCCTTCTTCCAGGTGGTGAGCAGGAGATAGCCGGTGCGGTCGACGTTCTCCCAGGTGACGGCATCCGGATGTGCGGTGGTGGCGGTCATTGGCGGTCTCCTCGCGCCAGGCGATCGCGCCGCGGGGCGACGCGGCGCGGGCGGCACAACGGCGCAAGTATGGCGCACGCGGGCGGCATCAGGGTGCGCCAATCGGGCTGGCGCGAGCGGCCCGGGCCGGCGTCCTGCCGCCGCGGGAAAGCGGCTACCATGACGCGGCCGCCGCGTCGCTCGACGCGGGTCACCCGGAGGCAAGACCGATGACCGAGGCCGTGACCGTTGCCGTGTCCCGCCGCTGCCTGCTGGCCGCCGCCGCCGCCGCGCTCCTCCCCGCGCGCGCCCGGGGAGCGCAGTCGCTCCCGATGTGGACGGTCGAACTGCCGGATCTTCCGCGGACCCTTGTCAGCATGGACGACGGGGGGTTGCTGGCAGGCTGCGACGACGGCACGCTGGTGTGCATGGAGCGGGCGAGCGGGGCGATCCGATGGCAGGTGGCCACCGGTCCGGGGCCGGTCAACCGGCCCGTCGCGGCGGCAGGGCTGGTGCTGGCCAGCAACCCGGCCGCGCGCGGATTCCTGCATGCCATCGACGCCGCGAGCGGCGCGGTCTCCTGGACGCGGGGCATGAACTGCACCGGGCTCAGCGCCCCGGCGATGGCGGGGAACGCGGGCGCGGTGGTCGGGGTGGGCGGCCCGATGAACATCCTGTTCGCGGTCGATCTCGCCTCGGGCGAGGACCTCTGGGTCGACGAACTCGGCTGGAGCCCGGGGCCGCCGCTCGTCTCCGGAACGTCGTTCATCACCGCTCGCCACACGACGGGCCGGGTTCCGCTGGCGGTGCGGTACGAGGCCGCGACCGGGACGGTGATCGGGGAGAGCCTGGATGCGATGTACCCGGTGGCGGTGGCCGGCGACACGCTGATCACGGCGCCGGCGTTCGGCCCGGCCGCGACCATCACCGGCCGCGACCTGGAACGCTTCACCGCGCGCTGGACCTTGCCGCTCGAGACGGATGCCGCGGCCGGGTGGTCGCCCGGGACTCCGGCGGCCGGCCCGGCGGGGATCTACCTCGCGACCGTGCCGGGGATGCTGCAGGAGCAGGGAGCCGTGCGCTGGGGGGAAGTGTTCGCGGTCGATCCCGCGACTGGCGCGCGGCTCTGGATGGAGGGGGTGCCGGGCGGCGCGCAGGTCGGGCCGGTGGCGGACCCCGACTACGCCGCCGTGTACGTCGCCTCCGGCGACGGGATGTATGCCTTTGACGGCGCGACCGGGAACCAGATCTGGGCGCAGCGCGAGCCGGGCGCGCCGCCAGCCGCAATGGCCGCCGCCGAGGGATGGCTGTTCATGGCTGGCCCGGGGCCGTCGGTGACCGCGGTGATCGCCCTCGGATGACCCGGCGGGGCGGCCGCGCGCGCGGCCCCGCGATGCGCGAGACAGGACTGCGCGGGCGCGGCGGGGTATCCTCACGACAGCATTGTCGTTGACCGGTCCCTTGCCCGTGGAGGTTCGGCGTGCAGGCTCGTGAATGGATCGTCCTCGCCCTGCTGATCGTGGTGCCGCTGATCATCGCGGTGCTGGTGACGCTGTGGTCGATCAAGCAGATCGCCTACCGGCCGAAGAAGAGCGCCCCGCCGAAGCCGGTCCTGACCGCCGCCGAGGCGGGGAGCGGGGCCGCGGGCGCGCCCGCCGCCGCCGCGGCCGTGTCGGCTCCCGCCGCGGCCGATTGCGAAACGCAGGACACGAAGGGCCGCTGCCGCCACTGACGGCGCCCGTGCCGGGAGAAGGCGCCGATGAGCGGCCGATATGGCGGCAGCACCCTTGTCGCGGCCGCGCTGATGGTGCTGATGTGGGGATCGTCGCCGGTGGCGACCAAGATCGGGCTGGCCAGCTACCAGCCCGGCCAGTGGACGCTGCTGCGCTTCCTCGTCACCTCGGCGGCGATGCTGGTCATCGCGGTCGTCACCCGGCTGCGGCCGCCGCGCCGGGAGGACATCCTGCCGATGATCGGGCTCGGCATGATCGGCATTTCCGTCAACCAGCTTTGCTTCAGTTTCGCGATGCAGCATGTGGACGCGGGGACCGCCACCTTCCTGGTGGCGACCGTGCCGGTGATGACCGCGATCCTGGCGCGGGTGGTCCTGCAGGAGCGGCTGACCCCGGCGGGCTGGGCGGGGATCGGCCTGACCGTGGCGGGGACGGCGGTGCTGGTGCTCGGGCAGGGCCGGAACCTGTCGTTCACGGCCGGGGCGCTGACCCTCCTGCTCGGGGCCTTCTCCGAGGCGATCTACTACATCTTCCAGAAACCGATGCTCCGCAAGTACGGCAGTTCCGAGGTGAGCGCGTGGACGCTGATCGCCTCGACGATCCCGCTGCTGATCTTCCTGCCGGGGTTCCTGGCGCAGGCGCCCGTGGCCGCCCCGGCGCACACTTGGCTGGGGGTCTACGCCGGTCTGGGGGCGGGAGTGATCGGCTACCTGTGCATGACGGTGACCAACGCGCGGATGCCCGCCTCGGCCTCGGCGGTGCTGATGGCGCTGCTGCCGCCGGTGGCGCTGCTCTTCTCCTGGTGGTGGCTGGGCACGGTGCCGCCGGCGCTGTCGATCGCGGGCGGCGCGGTGTCGCTGGCGGGGGTGTTGCTGGTCACCCTGCGCGGCCGCGCATCCGCGCCCGCCGGGGAGATCGCGCTGGCGCCGCCGGATTGACCGGCGGGCCGCGCCCGGCCCGACCGGGAGGCGCGGCCCACCGTCTCGCCGCCGTGCCGGTGCGATTCTTCGGGGCGATGCGGCGTCATGCCCCGCCCATCACGCCCGGGCAGGTTGGGATCTCCGGTGGGCCTGTTCCGGCGATGCCGCAGCCGGTCGGGCACGGCCTCCCGCCCCTCCCCAACCC
>JBJTKE010000394.1:0-14382 GCA_046096285.1 Chloroflexota bacterium | reverse complement strand
GGGCAGGTCCAGCACCTCCAGCGGCGCGCCGCCGCAGGCGAGCCCGCATGCGGCGGCGACCGGCAGCCTCCCGGCCAGCGGGGCAAGCGCCTCCCGCGCCGCGGGCGCCGCCGCAGCCTCCGGCAGCGCCACCTCCACCCGGCACGCAACGAGCGCGCCCGCCGCGTCCACCCGGACCTCGGTGACGCGCGCGGCGGGCGCGCCGGCGGGCACGGCAGCGCGGGGTGCGCCGGTCAGCCGCCAGCGGAGCCGGGCGCCGCGCCCGGGCCGCTCGTGCAGCCACGGGATCACCTGCCCCGGCGCGTCGAGTTTCTCGCCGCCCTCCCCCTCCCGCTCGCCCAGCCGGCGCATGTGCTCGAGCGCGACGAAGTAGAAGTCCTCGTGCAGCGCCTCCAGCGAACTGGCCCGTTCCTCCCGCACCTCCAGGTCCTCGTCCGGCTCGCTGGCCTCGAGGTGGAGTTCCAGCGCGCCGAAGAAGGGCTGGCTGGCCGGGTCGAGACGGCCGCCGGAGACCTCCCGCGCGCATGCGCCAAGGGCGGGCAGCACCTCCGACTGGAACACCTCCCAGGCGCGCTCGGCGTCGGTCTCGATCCGCCGGTCGGCGACCGTCTCGCCGTCGACGGACGCGGCGATCCAGCCGGTGGGCGGGTGAACCATGCCCAGTTCGGGAAAGGCGTCGAGCCACGGGCGCTCCGTCCAGCGCGGGTCGAAGCGCAGCACCTCGCGCAGCGCGCCCGTGCCGTCCCGGATTTCGGCCTCGTACACGCTGGCGAGCCCGGGCACGAGGTCGAACGTCACCTGCTCCGGGGGGATCGGCAGCAACTCGTCCACGGGGTACAACTCGAGCAGCCAGCGGATCGGCGGCTCCTTCCAGAGCGACCCCCGCCCGTCGCGATCGACCCGCGCCTGCAGTTCGTCGGCGCGGGCCGGGTCGATCAGCCGCAACTCGTGGATGGCGTCAGCGCTGACCCACTCCTCGCCGGGGTCGGACGCGAACGGCTGGCAGCGGATGACCAGCGCGGCGTCCGCCACCTCCGCGAGCCGCGGCGCGACCTCCTCGCGCAGCCAGCACAGGCCCGCCTTGCCGACCGCCCGCACGGTCACCTCCGGGGCGGCCCCGGCGGCGGCCAGCAGGCCCGCGAGCTCATCGCGCAGCGCCTCGCGGATGGCCCGCGTCTCGGAGACCCGCAGGTCGAGAGCGACGGCCGATCCGGGGCGGACCCGGGGCATGACCTCGCGGCGCACGATCTCCCGCGCCTCGTCCACCTCCCACGGCAACTCCCGGACCTCCTCGCGGAGGACCGCGCCGGGCGCGGGCGGGGCGTCCTCGCGGGCCAGCGCGCGGCGAATGCGGCGGATGGTCCGCGCCAGTTGGTGGGCGTCGTCCGCGGGGCCGGGGGCGGCGGCGGCCAGCCAGTCCGCCGCGGCGGCGCCCTCGATGACGAGATCCTCCGCGCCATCGGGACCGGGAACCGCCGCCAGCCGCCCATCGCCCGCCCGGAACCGGAGCGCCCGCGGCCCGGCCAGCGGCAGCGAGAGCCCGGCGCTTTCCAGCCCGAGCCGGGCGGCCGCGTGGCAGAGCGCGGGGCCGAGGGCATCGCCGGGCAGCCCCTCCGGGACCAGCAGGCAGGCGGCGGCGTCCGGCACGAGGTCGCCGTCGAGATCGGCCAGCAACTGGCCGGGCGCGAAGAGGTCGGCCAGATCGAGCGGCGCGAGACCGGCCGCCGCCGGGGCGAGCGGCAGGTCGGGCGCGGCCTGCCCCGCGGCGGACCCGGAGCGCGCCAGGTCGCGGAGGGCGGCGGCCACCGCCGCGGCGCTCCCCTCGACGGTCAGGCGGTCCCCATCGCGGGCGGCTGCGTCCTGCGCCTCCCCCGCCGCGCCGGCGAGACGCACGACGACGGCGGGCCCGTCGCCGTCCGCGGGGGCCGCGGGGGCCGCGAGCGGCAGGGTCATCCCCATCGACTCCAGTCCGAGGCGGGCGGCCAGTTCCGCCGCCGCCAGCAGCACGTCCTCCGGCGCGGCGGGCGGCAGCACGAGCCGCACCGCGATCTCGTCGGGCAGGCCGTCGCCGTCGAGATCGGCCAGCCAGCCCGCTGGCGGGAACGGGCCGGGCGCGCCAGCGGGAGACGCGGACGGGGAACCGGGCATGGCGGGGCGCTCCTGCCGGCCGCCGCTGGGCCGGGACGATGGCCGGGTCAGGCCGGAAACTCGGGGCGGACATCGCCCCACGGCTGGAGCGCCTCGAAGGCGGCGCTGACCCTCAGCACGAGGGCGTCGTCCCAGTTGCGGCCGACGATCTGCAGGCCGACCGGCAGGCCTTCGTCGGTCCAGCCCGCCGGAACGCTGGCGGCGGGGCTGCCGGTGAGGTTGAAGGGGAAGGTGAAGGCCGTCCACTGCATGCCGGTGACGGGGCGGCCGCCGACGCGGTCGGGGAAGTCGATCCCGAGCGGGAACGGGGGCAGCGTCATCGTCGGGGTCCGCCGGCGGTCGTAGCGCTGCATGAACGCCGCCATCGTCAACTGCAGGTCGTGGCGGATGTTCTGGGCCCGGGCGAGGTCGAAGGCGGTGAGCGGGCGGCCAAGTTCGGCCAGCCGTTCCAGCCCGGGATCGAGCTGGCCGGCCCATTGCGGCAGGAGGTCGTTCACGTCGCCGCCGACCAGCCCGTAGAAGAGCGTGTGAAACAACGGGTACGGATCGGGCCAGCCGGGGCTCGCCTCCTCCACCGTCGCGCCGAGTTCGGCGAACCGGGCCGCCGCGCGGGCGGTGATGGTCCGCACGTCGGGATCGACGCGGGCGTAGCCGAGGTCGGGGCTCCAGGCGACGCGCAGGCCGGAGAGCGCGCCATCGCAGGCCGCGACGAAATCGACCGGCGGGCGGGGCGCCGAGAACAGGTCGCGGGGATCGTGCCCAGCGATCGCGTTCAGCACCAGCGCGCTGTCGCGCACCCGGCGGGAGAGCGGCCCCTCGGAAACGAAGGTTCCCACCACCGAGGGCGGGAACATGGGAACCAGCCCGAAGGTCGGCTTGATGGTGTAGACCCCGCAGAAGCTCGCGGGCTGGCGCAGCGAGCCGCCGCCGTCGCCGCCGGTGGCGACCGGCCCCAGCCCGCAGGCCACCGCCGCCGCCGAGCCGCCGCTCGAGCCGGCCGAGGTGCGGTCGCGGCGCCAGGGGTTGCGGGTCGCTCCGAAAAGCGGGTTGTCGGTGGGCGATTTCCAGCCAAACTCGGGCGTGTTGGTCGTGCCGAGCAGCACCGCGCCGCCGCGGGCCATGCGCTCCACGATGGGGGCATCGCGGTCGGGCACATGGTGCTCGAAGACGCGGGAGCCGAAGGTGGTCCGCACCCCGGCGGTCGGGGAAAGGTCCTTGACGCCGTAGGGGATGCCGTCGAGCGGGCCGCGCGGGTCGCCCGCGGCGAAGCGGGCCTCGGCGGCCTGCGCCTGCGCCATGGCAAGGTCCGGCGTGGGAGTCACGAAGGCGTTGACGAGGGGATTGACCCGCTCCATCCGCGCCAGCACCGCCCGCGCGGTCTCCACCGGCGAGAGCCGCCGGGTGCGGTAGGCCGCCGCCAGGTCCTGCGCCGAGAGATAGCAAAGATCGTCGCCGGGAAGGTCCTGCATGATGCCGCACCCCAGGGAGAACCGCCGCGAAGCGGCGGCATCTTCGCAGGCGGCGGCGCGGCCCGCCAGCGGTCCCATCGCAACGGCGTGCCGGGTCGCATTGACGATCCTGCGGCGCTGCGGTTTGATACGGGTCCGCGGGAACAGTGGGCGGGGTGCCGCCAACGCCGCCGCGCGGCCGGGGGCGCCATGCTCGGGTACATCCTGCGACGGTTGCTTGGGGCGATCCCGGTCCTGCTCGGGGTGTCGCTGGTCGTCTTCCTGGCGATGCAACTGGTGCCGGGAGACATCGCCAAGGCCCTTCTCGGCCCGCTCGCCACCCCGGAGACCGTCGAGGAGTTCCGGCGCTACCTTGGGCTCGACCAGCCGGTGATGGTGCAGTACGGCAAGTGGCTCGGCCACGCCCTGCAGGGCGATCTCGGCCGCTCCTTCTCCAGCAACATGCTGGTCGCGGACCTGCTCAAGGACCGCCTCCGCAACAGCGGCATCCTGCTGGCCGGGTCGCTGGTCATCGCCATCCCGCTCGGCATCGCCATCGGTCTCATCTCCGCGATCCGCCGCGACAGCCGCTTCGACCGCTGGTCGATGGGGCTCACCCTGCTGCTGGCCAACATCCCCACCTTCGTCTTCGGGCTCGGCCTGATCCTGATCTTCTCGGTCCGCCTGCGCTGGTTCCCGGTGCAGGGCATGGAAGACCTGCGCGGCGAGGGCGGCCGCTTCGACCTGCTCTGGCACCTCGTGCTGCCGGCCCTCACCACCGCCATCCCCCCGGCGGCGATCATCGCCCGCATGGTCCGCTCGGCCATGCTCGACACCCTCAACCAGGAGTACATCAAGGCCGCCCGCGCCAACGGCCTCGCCGAGAACACCGTGACGCTGCGCTACGCCCTGCGCAACGCCCTGCCGCCGATCATCACCATCTCCGGGCTGCAGGTGGGCTTCCTGCTCGGCGGCGCGGTCTTCACCGAGTACGTCTTCGCCTGGCCGGGCGTCGGCGACGCGCTCTACAAGGGGGTCCTCTCCCGCGATCTCACCGTCGTGCAGGGGGCCGTGCTCGCCATCGCGGTGTGGTTCGTGCTGGTGAACCTGGCGGTGGACATCGTGAACCACGCGCTCGACCCGCGCTCGCGGACCCGCTCGGAGCGAGACCGATGGCCGCCCAACTGCTCTCCCCCACCGCCGCCGCCGCCAGCGCCGAGGTGCTCCCCGAAGCGAGCTGGGCGGAACTGTGGCGCCGCTTCGCGGCCGACCGCACGGCGGTCGCCGGGCTGGCCATCATCCTGCTGGTGACGCTGGCCGCGATCTTCGCGCCGCTCGTCTCCCCGTTCGACCCGAACTACCAGTACGAGGGGCTGCGCCGCGCCGCGCCGGGGGTCGAGGGCCACCTGCTCGGCACCGACGAGGTCGGCCGCGACATCCTCTCCCGCCTGATCTACGGCGGGCGCCTCTCGCTCTACGTCAGCATCACGCCGACGGTGATAGCCGCCGTTATCGCGCTCGCCCTCGGGCTGGCGGCGGGGTACTACGGCGGGGTCGTCGACCAGGTCATCATGCGCCTGCTGGACGTCCTGTTCGCCTTCCCGGTGGTGCTGCTGGCGATCCTGATCGCCGGCGCGCTGGGTCCGGGGCCGCGCAACCAGATCGCGGCCATCGTCTTCATCCTGGTCCCCTACATGGCGCGGGTGGTGCGCACCCAGGTGGTCACGCTCAAGCACCAGGATTTCATCGAGGCCGCCCGCGCCACCGGCGCCACCGGCCGCGAGATCATCGTGCACGAGATGCTGCCCAACGTGATCGCCCCGCTCATCGTCTACGGCACGGTGCTGGTCGGGTTCATGGTGCTGGTGGCCGCCGGGCTGAGCTTCTTCGGTCTCGGCGCCAGCCCGCCCACCGCCGACTGGGGCTACATGGTCAACACCGGCAAGGGCAGCATCTCCACCGCCCCCCACGTGGTCCTGATGCCCAGCGTGATGATCGTGCTGGTGGCCCTCGCCTTCAACTGGGTCGGCGACGGCCTCCGCGTCGCGCTCGACCCGCAGCAGGTGGTCTCGTGAGCGAGCGCACCGCCCAGGGCCGCCTCCCCGGCGAGACCCTGCTCGACGTCTCCGCCCTGCGGGTCGAGTTTCCCCGCCGCGGGCAGCCGCCCCTCGCCGCCGTCGACGGCGCCAGTTTCGCGGTGCGCCGCGGGACCGTGCTCGGCGTGGTCGGGGAATCCGGCTCCGGCAAGTCGATGACCGCCAGCGCCATCCTGCGGCTGGTGCCCCGCCCCGGCCGCATCGCCGCCGGCGCCATCCGCTTCGACGGCCAGGACCTGCTGGCGCTGCCCGAGGCCGCGATGGGCGGCATCCGCGGGCGCCGCATCGCCATGATCTTCCAGAACCCGATGACCTCGCTGAACCCCGCCTTCCCGGTCAGCCGCCAGATGACCGACATGCTCAGGCGCCACACCGGGCTCACCGGCGAGGCCGCCCGCGCCCGCGCCGCCGACCTGCTGCGCGAGGTCGGCATCCCCGCCGTGGAGCGCAATCTCGACGCCTACCCGCACCAACTCTCCGGCGGCATGCGGCAGCGGGTGATCATCGCGATGGCGCTCTCCTGCCAGCCCGAACTGCTGATCGCCGACGAACCGACCACCGCGCTCGACGTCACCATCCAGGCCCAGATCCTCGACATCCTCGAACTCATCGCCAACGACCCGGACCGCGCCATCCTCTTCATCTCGCACGACTTCGGGGTGATCGCCCGGCTGTGCGACGATGTGGCCGTGATGTACCGCGGCAAGGTCGTCGAATCCGGCCCGGTGGACCGGGTGCTGGCCGCCCCGGAGCATCCCTACACCCGGGCGCTGCTCGGCGCGATTCCCCGGCCCGGCCAGCGCGGCCGCCGCCTGATGACCGTGGAGGACCAGATGCCCGCCGGGACCGCGCCATGACCGGCCGCCCGCTGGTCGAAGCCGACGACCTCGTCAAGCACTTCCCGGTGGGAGGCGGCGGCCTGTTCGCCCGCTCCGCCGGCGCGGTGCGGGCGGTGGATGGCGTCTCGCTGGCCATCCCGCCGGGCGCGACCGTCGGCCTCGTCGGCGAGAGCGGCTGCGGCACGAGCACCGTCGGCCGCCTGCTGCTGCGGCTGATCGAGCCCACCTCCGGCGCGATCCGCTTCGACGGGCAGGAGATCCTGCCGCTGGCCGGCCGCGATCTGCGCCGCCTGCGGGCTCGGATGCAGATCGTCTTTCAGGATCCCCTCTCCTCGCTCACCCCGCGGCGCGCCGTGGGCGACATCAGCGGCCGCCCGCTGATCGTCCACGGCGAGGGGTCGCGGGCGGACGCCCGGCGGCGGGCCGCCGAACTGCTTGCGCTGGTCGGGTTGCCGGCGGAGGCGGCGCGGCGCTATCCGCACGAGTTCTCCGGCGGGCAGCGACAGCGGATCGGCATCGCCCGGGCGCTGGCGCTGAATCCGTCGTTCATCGTGCTGGACGAGCCGACCTCCTCGCTGGACGTCTCGGTGCAGGCCCAGATCCTGAACCTGCTCAACGACCTGAAGCGGGACCTCGGGCTCACCTACCTCTTCATCAGCCACAACCTGAACGTCGTCGAGTACTTCTGCGACGAGACGGTGGTGATGTACCTCGGCAAGGTGGTGGAGAGCGGCCCCAGCGAGGCGATCCACGGCGAGCCGATGCATCCCTACACGCAGGCCCTGATGTCCGCCGTGCTGGCCCCGGAGGTCGGCGCCCGCGCGGACCGCATCGTGCTTTCCGGGGAGGTGCCGAGCCCGCTCGACCCGCCCCGCGGCTGCCGCTTCCACACCCGATGCCCCCACGCGATGGAGATCTGCCGCACGGCGGAGCCGCCGCTGCTCGCGCAGCGGCCCGGCCATCGCGTCGCCAGTCACCTGTATCCGACGCCCGCGCCCGGCGGCGCGGCCACGCCGGCTGGAGCCGGGAAGGAGGAAGCGGGCCGCGGCTCGACGTGAGGCGGGCGGCCGGGTGCCGCCGCGCCGGGTCCTTTCGACGTTGGGGCGTTCCTGCCGGGGTGTCCGGGGGCGCGCCCGCTGGGAGGTAGACAGCAATGGCTCGGTCCATCTTCGACCACGGCGTTTCCCGCCGCTCCATCCTGCGGGGCGGAGCGGCCACCGGGGCGGCGGCGCTCTTCGGCGGCATCGCGCAGGCCTCCGCCCTCGGCATGGGCGGGCGCACCCGCCTCTACACCGCCCGCGCCGCGATGCAGCAGCCCGGCGGCACCCTGATCATCAGCGTGCCCACCGCGCCGGACATCTTCGACCCCCACGCCACCGGCGGCTGGGACACCTACAAGCACACCCTGCAGATGTTCGAGGGCCTCTCCCGCGAGAACCTCACCGACCCGGAGAGCACCTTTCCGGTGCTGGAACCGGCGCTCGCCGAGAGCTGGGAGATCTCCGACGACAAGCTGACCTACACCTTCCGGCTGCGGCAGGGCGTGAAGTTCCACGATGGCACCGACTTCAACGCCGACGCCGTGATCTTCAACGTGCGCCGCATCTGGGACAAGGATTTCGAGTTCTACTACCCGCGCGCCAACAGCTTCACCTTCTACGCCTTCGAGCCGCTGGAGTCGATCGAGAAGACCGACGACTACACCGTGGTGATGAAGCTGAAGGCGCCCTTCGCCGAGTTCCTGCGGATGCAGAACCAGAGCTACGGCGAGCCGCTGATGATCTCCCCGACAGCGGTGCAGGACGGCGGCAACGAGGCCTTCGCCCAGAAGGCCATCGGCACCGGGCGGTTCAAGCTGGTCGAGCGCAAGGAAGGCGAATCGACCACGATGGAGCGCAACCCCGACTACTGGGGCGAGGACAAGGCCCTCCTCGACAAGATCATCTTCCGCATCATCGGCGACTCGCAGGCCGCCATCGCCGCGCTCAAGGCCGGCGAGACCGACATGATGCTCTGGATTCCCCCGGACAACATGGCCGACCTCGAATCCAGCGGCTTCACCATCTCCATGAACGACGGCCCCTACGTCAACTACTGGTACCTCAACTTCCAGAACGAGGTCACCGGCAAGAAGGAAATCCGGCAGGCGATGAACCACGGCTTCAACCGGCAGGGCATCGTCGACGACCTCTCCAACGGCAGCCAGAAGGTGGCCAACGGCATCATCCCTCCCGGCTGCAACGCCTACGACGCGGCCTTCAAGGGCTACGACTACGACCCCGAGAAGGCGAAGGCGCTGGTCGCCGAGGCCGGCTACGCGGATGGCGTGGACGTCACCTTCCGCGTCGCCGAGTACGGCCAGTACGGCGATGCCGTCGTCGCCCGCATGCAGCAGGAGTGGAAAGAGATCGGGATCAACCTCAACCTCGAAAAGATGGAATGGGTCACCTACATGCACGCCTGGGCCAACGGCCTGCCGCCCGAGCACGGCGGACTCCAGCTCGGCTGGGGCATGAGCGCCGACTACTGGCTGCAGCTGATCTCCCACTCCAAGTTCCAGTCCCCGAACGGGACCAACTCCGGCTACTACAGCAACCCGCAGGTCGATGAACTCTTCGATCAGGCGGCCGCCGAGCATGATGACGCCAGGCGCAAGACGCTCTACCAGCAGGCGCAGGAGATCATCATGAACGAGGACGCCGCCTACATCCCGATCACCTTCGACCGGGCCCCGCTCGCGCTCTCGCCGCGGGTCAAGGGATTCGTCAACCCGCCGGAGGACTGGTTCCAGCTCTGGACCGTCTCCCTCGAGGACTGATCCGGGTCCTCGCCCGCTCAACGGCCCCGGTCGGCGCACCCGCCGCCCGGGGCCGTTCCCGTCCCCGTTGCTGTTCCCGGCCGCCAGCCGCCGCCCCGGTCGACAACGAGCGCCGCCCCGTCTATCGTGCGGCCGGCAGGACCGGCGGCCTCCCCCGCTCCCGCTCCCGGCCGATGGCCGGCCGCACGCCGCACGCCGTACGCCGCACCACCTCACGGCACAGGAGGCGCACATGGCCCGGATCACCTTCGTCGGCGCGGGAAGCACCGTCTTCGCCCGCAACCTGCTGCAGGACCTCTTCACCTTCCCCGAGTTGCGGGAGAGCGAGATCGTGCTGTTCGACATCGATCCCGGCCGCCTCGCCGACACCGAGGCCGTCGCCACCCGCCTCGCCGCCGAGGCCGGCGCCCGCCCCGCCATCTCCGCCACCACCGACCGCCGCCGCGCCCTCGACGGCGCGGACTACGCCATCAACATGATCCAGGTCGGCGGCTACCGCCCGGCCACCGTCACCGATTTCGAGATCCCGACGCGCTTCGGCCTGCGCCAGACCATCGCCGACACCCTCGGCATCGGCGGCATCATGCGCGCGCTCCGCACCATTCCCGTCATGCGCGGGATCGCCGCCGACATGGAGGCCGGCTGCCCCGGCGCCCTCCTGCTCAACTACACCAACCCGATGGCGATGCTCTGCATCGCGATGGACCGCGTCAGCCCGGTGCGCACCGTCGGCCTGTGCCACAGCGTGCAGGGGACCGCCGCCGATCTCGCGGAATGGCTCGGCGTGCCCGCGAACGAGGTGGACTATCTCTGCGCCGGCATCAACCACGTCGCCTTCTATCTCCGGTTCGAGCGGGACGGGCAGGATCTCTACCCCGCCCTGCGCGACCTTGCCGCGCGGGGCGACTTCCCGGCCTGGGAGCGGGTCCGCTTCGAGGTATTCCGCCGCTTCGGCTTCTTCGTCACCGAGTCGAGCGAGCACTTCTCGGAGTACGTACCCTGGTTCATCAAGCGGGACCGGCCGGACCTGATCGACCGCTTCAACATCCCGCTCGACGAGTACCCGGCCCGCTGCGAGGACCAGATCGCCGACTGGGCCGACCAGCGCGCCGCCCTCACCTCCGGCGACCCCGGCGCCCTCGACGCCTACCGCGCCGCCCGGGCCGGCCGCCTCCACGGCATGGACGAGCGCCGGCTGCGCTTCGTCGAGAAGGAGAGCCGCGAGCAGGCCGCCGCGATGCGCGCCCGGATGCTGGCGGGAGGCGGGCATGGCCACGCCGACCCGGACACCGGCCATTCCGGCGAGTACGGCACCCTCATCATCCACAGCATGGAGACCGGCCAGCCGCGCGTCGTCTACGGCAACGTGCCGAACCGCGCCATCATCGACAACCTGCCCGACGGCTGCTGCGTGGAGGTCCCCTGCCTGGTGGACCGCAACGGCGTGCAGCCGACCCGCATCGGCGCGCTGCCGCCCCAACTCGCCGCCCTTATGCGCTCCAACATCGGCGTCCAGGAGGTGACGGTGGACGCCGCGCTCACCGGCTCCCGCGAGCGGGTGGTGCAGGCCGCCTTGCTCGACCCCCACACCGCCGCCGAACTGGACCCGGAGCAGATCGCCGCGCTGGTGGACGCCCTCCTCGCCGCCCATGGCGAACTGATCCCGCCGATGGCGTGACCGGGCTCAACACTAGCGGCCCCGCAGCCGCCCGGAGATGCCTGGGCTGGGAAGGACCACCCCGTGCCCGCCGCCGCGCATCGGAGCATCCCAGCCCGGCGTCACTTGATGACCAGCACCTTGGAGCGGTCGATGGTCAGCGCTACGGCGACGATCACGATCGCGCCGTAGACCAGTTGCTGGGCGAAGATGTCGACCCCGGCGGCATCCATGCCAATCCGGGCGACAACGATGATCAGCGACCCGACCAGCGTCCGCATGACGCCGCCGATGCCGCCGGTGATAGCCGTGCCGCCGACGATGACCGCCGCCACCGCCGGCAACAGCAGGTTGCGGGCGATGTCCGGGCCACCCGCGTACAACTGGGCCGACAGTTCGATGCCGGCAAGACCGGCGCAGGAGCCAGCCAGGGTGAAGGCGAGAACCTTGTACCGATCAACCGGGACGCCCGACAGCCAGGTCGCAGCCTCGCCGACGCCGATGGCGTAGATGTATCGGCCAAGCGACGTGTAGCGGAGGATGACGAAACTCGCCAGCAGGGTCGCGAGGGCGATCCAGGCGGTGTTGGGGAACCCGAACGAGGAACCCACGATCCAGTCGAAAACGCCGGTCTCCATGCCGAGGTAGACGGGCTGGGCATTGGTGATCGACAGGCTCACTCCGGTCCACAACCCCAGCGTCCCGAGCGTGGCGATGAATGACGGGATGCGCGCCCGGGTGTAGATCAACCCATTGATCAGCCCGCCCGCCGCGCCGGCGAGAATGCCCACCGGGACGGCCCATCCCCCGAGTTGCGGGAGCAGCAGGGCGGCCACGATGCTCGACATGGCCGCGATCGCGGTCAGCGACAGGTCGATGCAGCCCATCAGGATGATGGCCGTCTGCCCGATGGCGAGCACCAGCAACGGCGCACCCGCGTCGGCAAGCACCAGCAGGCTGCGCGGTTGGATGAAGGACGGGCTGAATGCCGCGACGGCGATGGTCAGCGCGACCAGCGTCGCCAGCGGCGCGAAGTCCCGTGCCCGGCTCCGCCACTCGCCGGCGGCAGACGTGGAATCGCCTGCCGCCCGCAGAGCGCCGGTGTCAGCTGCCTGTCGGCCCATGTGCTCGCTCCCTGCCGCCGTCAAAGCATGTGATGGACGATGTCAAGCTGGCGGGGCTTGTTTCCATCGTTCGCATCGAACCGGGCGGCGATTTCGCCGTCCTTCATCACAAGCACCGTGTGCCCGAGCCCGATCGATTCCTCCAGGGTGTCGGAGGTCAGCACCACCCCGACCCCGTTCGCCGATATCTCCCGAACGAGCCGGTAGACGTCCTCCTTGGCGCCGACGTCGAGGCCACGTGTTGGGTGGTCGAGCACCAGCAGCCGGGGATTGTTGGAGAGCCACTTCGACAGGACAACCTTCTGCTGGTTTCCCCCGGACAGCGAGGCCACCAGCGTGTCCGGGCCAGGCGCCCGGATTCCTAGCCGGGCAATCCAGTTAGCGCCGAGCCTGCGCTCGCGCGCGAAGTCGATGAATCCCGCCCGCTTCACCGGCGCCAGGTTCGGCAGGGTGATGTTCTGGGCGATGGTCAGGTAGGAGGCCAGGCCCTCCACCTTGCGCTCCACCGGGACATACGCGACGTCATGGGCGACCGCATCGCGCGGGGATCGGAAGCGCACCTCCCGGCCTCCCGCCTTGAGGATGCCGGCATCCGGGCGGATGGCGCCAGCCAGGGCCCGGCACACCGCTTCCCGGCCCGAACCGGCAACGCCGCAGATGGAAACCACTTCGCCCGCGTGCACGTCGAACGAGATGTCGCGGAAGGCGCCGTCCTTCTTCAGGCCCTGCACCGAGAACACGACCTGCTCCGAATCGTAGGGGCGTTGCTCGGACTCCCGGTAGTACTCCTGGTTCCGGTCTCGCCCGACCATCAGCCGGTAGAGTTCCTCGGTGCTCGTCTGCCCCGGGATCCGCTCCGCCACGACCCGCCCGTCCTTCATCACGTAGATGCGATCGCTCAGCTCCAGCACCTCGTCGAGCCGGTGCGAGACGAAGATGAACGACGCGTGCGACTTGAGTTCCCGCACCCGCGTGAACAGCAGGTCAATCTCCGCCTGCGACAGCACCGAAGTCGGCTCGTCGAGCAGGATGATCGGCTCGTACCGGGTGCGCTCCTCCACCGACAGCGCCTTCGCGAGCTCAACCAGCTGCCGTTGGGCGAAGCTGAGGTCCGCGGTGTGGGCTCCGGGGTTGATCTCGAGCTGCACCCGCTCCAGCAGCGTCCGGGCCGCAGCGTGCATCGCCCGCCAGTTGATCACGCCCCCGGTGACGAACCGGTCCTCATTGCCGAGGAACAGGTTTTCCGCGACCGTGATGTTGGTGATCAGCGACTGCTCCTGGAACACCATCGCGATGCCGTGTTCGGTGGCCTGCCGCACGCTCTGCGGCCGGATCGCCTCCCCGCGCAGCCGGACCACGCCGGAATCCGGCGCATAGATTCCGGCCAGCACCTTCATCAGCGAGGATTTGCCCGCTCCGTTCTCTCCGATGAGGCCCAGCACCTCGTGCGAGCGAAGGTGGACCGCGACGTCATCGAGCGCGACCACCCCGGGGAAGCGCTTGCTGACGCCTTCGAGTTCGAGAACGTTCGCGACTGGCTCGCCGTCCACGGATCGGCTCTCCTCACTTGATGATGGGCACCCGCTTGCGGTCCATCGTCAACGACACCGCGACCACGATCAGGACGCCCTGCACCGCCTGCTGCACGAAGGGATCGATGCCGAGCAGGATCATGCCGTTGTTCAGCGAGGTCACGAACAGCACCCCGACCACGGTCTGCAGGACGCCGCCGGTCCCCCCGCTTAGCGCGGTGCCCCCGACCACCACCGCGGTCACCGCCGCAAACAGCGTACCGGCCCCAACATTCGAGGTTCCCTGCCCTAGCCGGGCCGCAATCAGCACACCGCCCAGGCCGGAGCAGAGCCCGGCGAAGCTGAACAGGGCGATCTTGTACCGGCCGATCGGGACCCCGGAGAGCTTCGCGATCTCCTCGCTGCCGCCGATCACGTAGGCATAGCGGCCGACGCGGGTGTAGCGCTGGATGAACCAGCCGATGGCCAGCACCGCGAGCGCGAACAGCGCCAGATTCGAGAAACCGAGGGTCGTGCCGAGCACCCAGTTGCGGACCATGGGATCCATGACCGCGACCGGCATGCCCTTGTAGAGGATCGTCGCCACGCCCGCGCCGACCGACCACATGCCGAGCGTGACCATGAACGACGGGATCCGCAGCCAGACATGGAACAGGCCGTTGAGCAAGCCCATCAGGCCGCCCACGCCAACCGCGATCGCCACCCCGAGCAGACCGAGAT